>JAFYET010000351.1 GCA_017544125.1 Ruminococcus sp.
CGAGATACATCGAAGAATCTGCACATCTCGCTGATGCTGTATTTGTCCTTGTGACGATAGATAACTCGATACTTTACTTCCGGTCTCACTTCCTTTCTGTAAGCGAGAGAAAATCCCGCATAAGCTCGTTTTCCATTTCAAGAGCCTTGATCTTAGCGTCCTTGCGTGACATTTCATACAGCAATTGCACCACTTTGCTCAATTGCTGTACCGATGGCGGTAATTCCGTCCCGTCTTTTCGCGGTCTGCCTTTTGGTTTGATCTCTATTCCTGCGACTATTTTTCTTTGATTCGCATTATATCGAGTTATGAAATTATGTAACTGCTTGTGGGTAAATCCTAATCGTTCTTCGATTTCTCTCAATGTTAATCCTTTTCCTTTTAACTCAAGGATCTCTTTTTCGTACTGCTGTATGCGTCTGTAACTTCTTGCCATAACAAAACCTCCTATGGTTTCTATTATACCATAGGAGGCTCTTTTTGTCATTGTACGTTTTTAATGGTTCGGTTCACTGTTCACGGGGCAGCTTTTGCTTTTACAGTAAGAGTTTTTTTAAATATCCATTGACAAAGAGGCTTTTTTGCTATATAATATAACTAACAAAAAGAAAAAGGAGAGATTCTTTATGAAAAAGATTTTGGCAATATTAGCTTCCCTGGCTATTTCGGCAGCGGCACTCACCGCCTGCTCTGATAAGGGCAGCAGCTCGCAGAGCGATACAGCATCGGCATTTCAGGCACAGGCAGGCGACAGCGAGGCAGAAAAGCCCGCAGTTGTTGTAAAAGAGCCTGACATCAAGTCGGTCATCACAAGCGGTGCGGAGTTTATAAATATTTCAAACGATAAGCTGCTTGAAGCCACCGACGGCACATTCACCAAGGAAAACGCCATGGTGTATGACGAGAACGACAACGAGGTCTATGCAAAATACTCACTGGGCAAGTCAGACAGTATATTAAACGGCACCGTCAAGCTCCCTGCCGAGTATGAGGTCACGACTACCGTTAATTTCGTTAAGGGCAAGCTCAAAAAGTACACCGAACGGGTAGAAAATGTCACAGAGGAAGATGCTGACCAGATACTTGATAACTTCATTGCAGCATATGACGGCAAGCTGCCCGATGGATACACCCAGTTCAAGCCCGTTGAGCACGGAAAGCATAAAGAGGTAGGCTTCTCAAAAACTGTGAATGACCTTGTTATCTCCGTAACAAAAGATGATAACCTTGACGGCGAAATATATGTTTACTTCAATATTGAGATCTACGCCGAAAGATACCAGATGGACAAAGCAAAGTAAAACGCAAAAGCTGTACGCAAAAACGTACAGCTTTTTCTTTTTTTATACAGCCTTAAGCTCACCTATTAGCTTTTCAAGGTCGCTTTCATTTATGTAGAAGCGCCTTCTCGTTATCACCCCTGATTCTTCTTCGCCGCCCCAGTAACGGTGTATATCAAAGCGAACAATGGTCATGCCCTTTGGCGGGTCCTCGATATGTGATGTGCCGTTTTTCATAAAGCCCCCAAGCCTCGGCTCATAGCCCGATGCCTGCTCATACTCTGTAAGTATATCCTGCACCTTTTCAAGGTCAGAGAGGACGATGTTTCTGTCCCCGCCGCCTATGGTCATGTATTTATTGTCGGGCTGGGCTTCACCGTATATGGTGATATGTGCCTTGTAATAGCCCCCTGTTTCAAGCGGCAGCGCCGATATTCCGAAGCCCTCTGTCTTTACCGAAGCTATGGCAAATACAAGTATAGCCGCTTCTACCGCCGCAAGCCCTGCAAGCCACCTGATGTTAGCCTTTGCGCCGAAGCCTTTTTTGACAAGCATCAGCAGATATATCGCAAGCGCTGCTATAAATGCCACCAGCACGCTCACAAGCCCTGCCGCCGCTGCCAGTGCAAAAGCTGCCACAGCCGCTATGACCGACATCATCACAAGCAGAAAGCCCTTTGCAGGTGCAAACTCAAATATGCTCTTTCTCTCACGCCTGATATAGACCTTATATGCAATGAATAGCATAAGCAGCGATATGAGCAGGTTTGCAGCCCCCAACAGGTAGAATCTCAAAAACTGATCTGCCGCCATATCTGTATCAAACTGCGAGATAATGCCCCAGCCAAAGCAACACATTATATCATACGAATAGTTGAACTTATCGATATGCGCACACTTATCGATATGCGCACAGCTTGTAAGGAATATATATACAAGTATCGGCAGTGCTGTAATACCTGATGCGCCCACATAAGACATCGACGCCGCACCTGCTGCTGATGAGGTGAACACGCTGCACATGATCGAAAACACATTAGTGAATACAACCACCACAAAACCGATATAGACAAAATTGTTCCAGTCAAACACGGCAAAGGGCGTGTAGTCAAACATCGCCGCATGGACACGGCTTATGATAAATATCACGTTTACCGCAAGAATATATGGCAGGACGGTGGATAATGCGCATATCACCGTCTTCACCGCAAAGCGCCTGCCGCTGCTTACGGGCAGCGAAAAGGCAACATCTGCGCTCTCGGGTATGTGGCATTCTTTGAAAAGGTCAGTGCAGAGCTGCACGCTGAATACCTGCGCTATCAAAAACACTATCAGGCACAGGGGAGATATCTCATTTGCACTGCCGGAATACTCAAGCTCGCTGCTTAAAAGAGACAGCACAGGCATCATGGCATACAGGCAAAGCAGTATCAGTATATTCTTTTTTCTTGATATCAGCTCTGCCCTGAGCTGCATGATAAAGGGTCTATTCATAAGAAGTCTCCTCATCGGCGTATTCATCGCCGTAGTAATCGTCATCTTCAGCGAAATGTTCTACACACTCATAGCTTACTTCTGCGTTATATCGGTCCTTAAGCTCTGACACAAGCGGCTCAAAATCCTCGTGCTTTATAAATGCATTTATATACATTCCTCCGGCTTTTGCAAGCGCCTCAGCCGTGCAGCCGCCGTCGGTGATCAATGGTGTCACATATATGCTGAGATTATCATAATCAATAGGTGACAAGGCATAACCCGATGAAATATCGCCTGGCGCTTCAGCATCATCGGCATACTCCATAAGCCGGAAATCATAGTTTTCTGACATCGACTTCGACCTGAGCCCTGTTAGATCGCAAAAGCTGCCGAAGCTCTTTTCATTGTAGGTGTATTTTTCAACCACGCTGATGATATCTTCCATGTCAGCACGCCCGGTATCTGATATATATGCATTGTCAAATTGATACAGGCTGATATGCTCCTCGTCTTCATATGTGTAATTGTGCGTTATGTCTATCTCAAAGCGGTCGGTGTCTGCATAATAGCAGGGGTGCCTGCCAAAGCCGAAGCCGTCAGTAAAATACGCAGCGGCAAGTATCACTATAAATGCAGCCACAGTGCCTGCATAGCCGATAAGCCAGCCTGCGCACTTTTTCAGCTTGAAGCCGCCCCTCCACAAAAGCGCCGCATAGAGCATAAGCCCCACTATAAGCACCGCATAGGGCATATACGATACTGCCGAAAACATCTCGTAAAACTGTGCTGCCATGCCTGTAAGTGCTATAAGCACGAGTATAAAGGGCTTTGAATGAACGTTGTAGGTAAGGCTGCCCTTGTCACGCTTTTTGTAAACTATATATCCTAAAAAGACAGCACCGCTGCTTATGAGTATGTTCACAGCTGTTCCCACAAGCCACCTGGTAAGGTCAGCCTCCCATATCTGGTCCCCGATCGTCATATAAACCACCGGCTCAAGAGCGAAGAAAAAATGCTCGGTATAGCCGTTATGTATCTCTACGCCTGCGCACACCTGCAGGAAATCACCAAGAAAGAATGTACATATGACCGCAAACGCCGCACCCATAAGCACCGACGATGCAGCCGCGCCGGCGATAGAGCTGCTGAATGAGCAGCATATAAAGCTCACAGCTCCTATATACATTATGATGCAAAGCCCGCCCAGAAAGAACACCGACAGCCCCTTTGCATAATAGCTAAGCGACAGCCCCTTGTTCTCATATATCAGCTTGTCAGCTATAACAGCCGCCACTGATGATACGAGTGCTGTGCAGATATAGGGCAGCACTGCAAGCCTTAAATAGGTAAGTATCTTTGAAAAATACCTCTCCTTTGAATTCATAGGCAGCGAGAGTATAACATCTGCCTGAGTTGATGACTGCATATCACGGAATAGTTTTACGCCCAGTATCAGCGAAAGCACCGCCGTCGGGAAATATGTCAGCTGCGGGAAGCCCGTACACATATACATATACCCCGTGCCGCCCGTTTCGAGCGCCCCCTCGCTGGCAAAGGCGACTATTGCCACTATCAGCAGGTCTAAAACTATCATCAACTCATATATCCTGCCGCAGGCCTGCTTTTCAGCACGCACATTATTCTTCATTCTCGCTAAAGAAACCTGCATAGCCCCTCGCCTCCATTTCATAGATAAATACTTCTTCAAGAGTCAGAGGTATAGCCTCGGTTATCTCAGGGGCAAGTGCCTTTGCCTGCTCAAGCACAGCGTCTTCGCTTGCGGCGGCTATTATCTGCACTATGCTGCCCGAGGTGCTCACCTTAAGTATACCGGGTATCGCAGCCTTTATGCGCTCTTCATCAGGCACTTTGCCCTTGAACACCAGCTGCAATTTGCAAAAGCCCCCCGTGATGCTGTCAAGCTCATCGGAAAAGAGCAGGCTGCCGCTGTATATCATCATGGCGCTGTCGCATATCTCGCTTATCTCTGTTATATTGTGCGATGATACGATGACGGCTGCACTCTGTCGCATATCTCATCAGTTATCATGTTTTTTACTGCCATTCTCATTGCAGGGTCAAGTCCGTCAAACGCCTCATCGAGTATGAGATACTTTGTCTTGCAGGCAAGTGCGATTATAACTATCGCCTGCCTTTTCATGCCCTTTGAGAATGATGATAGCTTCTTATCAAGCGGCAGCTGCACCCTTGCGAGCAGCCTCTCAAAAGTCTCCTCGCTGAAATCGATGTAATAGCTCTTGTAGTAATCCTTTAACTGTTTAAGGGTGAATGATGTATACTGCACCGTCTCGTCATTTACAAAGAAAACCTTTGCCTTTGCATCTGCATTGTCGTAGACCTCCTCGCCGTCTATCATCACGCTGCCGGAGGTGGGCTTGTATACGCCGCATATGCAGCGCATAAGCGTTGATTTGCCCGCACCGTTCGAGCCTAAGAAGCCGTACACGCTCCCCTTTTCGACCTTCAGGTCAATGTTTTTAAGCACCTGATTCTCACCAAGGGTCAGGCACAGGTCTTTTATCTCTATCATAGCTCTCTCTCCTTATTTTTCATTTTGCACCTCATCAAGCAGCTCGGTTATACGCTCATGCGTTATGCCGCCGTCGAGGGCTTCTCTGAGCTTGCTTTTTAGTTCGTTTTCAAGGCGCTTGTGTGCGCCGCCGTCAGATGTCTTTGCCACAAAGCACCCCCTGCCCGCTGCGGAATAGATTATCCCGTCATGTTCGAGCATAGAATATGCCTTTGCCACGGTATTGGGGTTGAGCCCAAGCTCCTTGGCGAGCGTCCTCGCCCCGGGCAGCTTGTCATCTTCTTTAAGCACGCCCCTTGCGATATCAGAGCATACGCTTTTATATATCTGCTCATATATCGGTATGCGGCTTCTTATATCTATGGTTATCAAGCGCTCCCTCCTCTCATCTGGTTTTGTTGTCTGCTTTCTCTTTTTCTTTGTGTATTAAGTGTATTAGGTGTACTATCTCGTGTAGTACAGTTAGAGTATAACACATCTTTTCCCGTTTGTCAATAGCCTGCGAAGGATTTTTTTAATATTTAATACAAATTGGGATTTGTGGGGCTTTGCACCGCTGGCGGAACCCCTCCACCACCGCCACTCAGCGAGTGTCGGTGGTCCCCCTCCCCTTGGCAGGAGAGGCGAAGTACTTAGTTAAGGGAAAGTAAATGCTACCCAACGGCAATGATATGCCTCCCCTGAAAGGGGAGGTGTCACCAATGCCCAACGGGCATTGGTGACGGAGGGGTTCTACAACTCCCAATTTGTATTTTTTTCAAATCCCATGCACCCATTTTCCCTTCCCGGGGGTATTACTTATGAATGCGCCCGAAATGTGGGCAGACAGTGAAAATACCTCATCTTAGGAGGAATCATATATGCCAATCAAACAGGATCTGCTTAACAGACTAAATCAGTTAACAAGCGAAAAGAACTATAAAGCCGTTGCAAAGCTGCTTTATGACTCATCCGAAGAGGCAGGCCGCAGTACAGATATGAAAGACAGGAGCTTTTCTGATACCCTGACGGCATACTGCAAGCAGATTATAGGTCCCGATGTCGAGGGTGCAGTGCCCCCCGAGAAAATCGAAATCATAGAGAACATTTACAAAGAGTTTGCAACTATGCGTACCGAGGGCGTTATCGAAACAGGCAAGCAGTACAAAGCATGGCTGGAAAAGATAAATAACGGCGAAGTGGCCCCCATAAACGAGCTTCTTATAGACACCGAAAAGGAAAATGAAAGCCTCAAAAAGAAAGCCGCAGCAGACATAGCCATAGGTGTTACCGATGAGGGCAAGAAGCTGTATGTTGCATACAATACTCTCGGTTCACTTTGTTCGGGCTTTATTTCTCAGGTACCCAAGAATTCAGCCTGGGCTGCCGAGCTTGATCGTCTTGATAAGATATACGGCAATATGTGCCCTATGAATAATGAATTTGTCAAGAGCATCTACGATAAGCACCCCGAGGTCAGCCCGGAGGATAAGGCATTCTTCCACAAAAAGTTCTCTCTTAACCCTATGTCCGGAGAAGATATCCATATCGACCCCACATCTGATTATAAGCACGGCGAGATAAAGATCGCAAGCGTTACCAAGCCCTTTGTCAGGAATTTTTTCAACATCAATAGCCCTGTTGCTATTGACAAGGTGAAAAAGCAGCACGAGATCGAATTTGCAAATGCAAAGGCATTCAAGGAAGAGAGTGACAAGCTCACCAAGACTGCCATAGCATGGCGTGAGCATTTAAGGGATAACGGCAACGCTGGCCTCAAAGACAATCAGGCTTACAAAAAATTCACAAAGCAGCTCATAAACCTCAAGAGACTCGGCAGTGATAAGTACGAGATCCAAAGAGGCGGAAGAACGATCAAGACCGATACTTATCAGCCGCCCTATATACTTATCAACCTCAGAAACACCATAGAAGCCGGTAAGGAATATGTAGCGTTTGCAGAAAAGAATCTGAAGAAAAATGATATCGGTTCATATAACGAGGCATACAATGAGTATATGGATTATGTCTATGATACCATTGATGCGCTGGAGGAGCATCTCCCCAAGCTCGAAGATTATGATGAAAAGATCCCCCCTTCTGACGTTAATAAGACAATAAGAAAAGATCAGAGAGTCCTCGACGGTATCAACTCTATGATAACAAACAGAGGATACACCAAGATGCAGATGGCTCAGACAAGAGTTGTTACCCTGCTCAGTGAGGATATGACAGCCCTTAACAAGCACATAGCCGATGCAAAAATCGCCAATAACGTATTCACCAAACACGATGACTACGACGATGCTATCGACGCTATGAGGTCGCTTCAGGCTGTTGCTGTATTCTATAAGGAAGCAAGAGAGAAGAACGGCATCAGTGAGAACGACCGTCAGGCAGTAGACCAGATGCAGGAAAAGGCAAAAGAAGCCGAGGAGAAGATAAGCAAGTATATCGAAAGGAAGGAAAAGGAGCTAAAGAAAAAGGGCAAGCTCGATTCCAAGGGTACAAGCCGCCTTAATATAATGAGAAGCTCATTAAAGACCTGCAAGAGCATATCTGCAGGCATGGAGGAGACCCAGGCACTGCTCGATTCCGAATGGTTTGACCGTGAGAAGAGAGAGCAGGCTGACAAGCTCAAGCAGACAGTCGAGTTCAACAAGAACACGATGCAGAGCCAGGCTGCCGATATGAATGACGGCAATATCAAGATCATTGATCAGGGCGCTGCCAACGCTATGGATACTATTGTGAGCATCTATAACACCCCCGGCGAGATCACCAATGAGCAGAAGCAGCAGGGCTATGAGGCGCTTGCAAAGTTCGGCGTATACAAGAGCCGTGAGCTTCATGAGAATACAAATATGACTCAGGAAGAATACGATGCCTACATAAAGAATATGACAAGCGACAAGAACTTCATCAAGAGCTGCGGCGAGATGACAAAGGAAGCGCTGCTCTTCACAGCCGCAGGCAGCGATGTGATAGAAAACATCATGGCAGATTATATGAATCTCAAAGCCAAGGATGACCTTGAAAAGCAGGCAGAAGAGTATAACCTCCAAAACTGCATCAAGACCAACTGCAAGAAGCTCTCCGACCAGCTCGAGAATATCATCAACAACTCTGATGACCCCCATAAGGATGAGTTCAAGAATGACAACAGCATAGCCGCAAGCACAAATCTGCAGGCTGCTCATACAGCAATCAGGGCTCTTGAAACGCTTCAGATAATAGCCAACGAGCCCGGCGAGCTTGACCCCGAAGACGTTCAGATGGTAAGAGATTCAATGGCTGCACTGGCAGTTCAGACCAACAAGGCGATCATAGGCAAGAAGGGCCCCATAACCAACGATGATTATGTCAAGTCTGTGCAGGATATCGCAGCAAGCCAGAGCTTTATAAAGGCAGCAGGCAATATCGACAAGGCGAGCGTGCGGTCCTTCCTTGCAGATGAAAAGTCACCTGCAAAGCTTATGGATAAGATGCTCATGTCAAAGAAGAACTTAAAGTCACAGGAAGCCCCCGACGGTGCAGTAAAAAACAAAGCATTAGAAAAGACCGAGGACGGCATCAGGCGCTCAGGCACATTAAAGACAAACACCAACCCCTTCACTATGTAAAGTGCATATCATTTCAGCCCGCATCACTGCGGGCTTTTTTGTTAATATTTACGCTATTGATTTTTGATGAGCGTTATGGTATAATTAAAATGCTGATTTGAACCAAGCCCTATGAAACGGAGACAGTCATGGATAACGAAACGCTCACTGTGCTTATAAAATTTGCGATAAAGGCACTTGTTATTATGGGTGCGATAGGGCTTATGGCTGTGATCACCCCGAAGATAGCAAGGGTGATTGAAAAGCGCCACCCCGAGCTTAACGCCCCGAAGGAAGAAGCGTCGGAGAATGAAGGCGACGGCGTAAAGGGCGTTTTTGACAAGCAGACGGAAAAATATGATCTTAACTACAAGATCTATAATACAGATATATATGGAGTTGATTTTAAACATGGCAAAAAAAGGAAACAAGATGGTAAATGATATTACCTCTATGGACGAAGATTTCGCAAAGTGGTATACCGACATCTGCAAAAAAGCTGAGCTGGTAGAATACACAAGCGTCAAGGGCTGTATGGTAATTCGCCCCTATGGCTATGCTATATGGGAGAATATACAGCATATCCTCGACACTATGTTCAAAGAGACAGGGCATGAAAATGTATGTATGCCTATGTTCATTCCCGAGAGCCTGCTCCAGAAGGAGAAGGATCATGTTGAGGGCTTTGCCCCTGAGGTCGCATGGGTAACTCACGGCGGCAACGAGAAGTTAGAAGACAGGCTCTGCGTGCGCCCTACCTCTGAAACGCTATTCTGCGAGCACTATGCAAATATAGTACACTCCTACCGTGACCTGCCCAAGCTCTATAACCAGTGGGTGTCGGTAGTAAGGTGGGAAAAGACCACAAGACCTTTCCTGCGTTCAAGAGAGTTCCTCTGGCAGGAGGGTCACACAATACACGAAACAGCGCAGGAGGCAATCGACGAGACAAAGAGAATGCTCGATGTTTACGAGAAATTCTGTCAGGAAAGCCTTGCTATGCCTGTTGTCAAGGGCAGAAAGACCGATTCTGATAAATTCGCCGGCGCTGAGGCTACATATGCGATAGAAGCTATGATGCACGACGGCAAGGCGCTTCAGGCAGGTACATCGCACTATTTCGGTGACGGCTTTGCAAGGGCGTTTGATATACAGTTCACAAGCCGTGAAAACAAGCTCGAATATCCCCACCAGACTTCTTGGGGCGTTACAACAAGGCTTATAGGCGCTATCATAATGACCCACGGCGATGACAACGGTCTTGTGCTGCCTCCTGCTGTTGCACCTGTTCAGGCTGTTATAATACCCATTCAGCAGTTCAAG
>JAFYET010000352.1 GCA_017544125.1 Ruminococcus sp.
ACGCCTTTGCTCCGAGCTATGCGGAGAGCTATCGGAAAGCAGGTGCAAAGTGCATTATCCATGTGGGGAAGGGAATGCATCACTGCTATGCTCTGCAATATTTTATTCCCGGCTGTAAAACGGCATTCAATGAAGTTATGCAGTTGGTCAGGGATTATTTCAGAAAAGAGGCAAATATATGAGTTTTACAGACAATTTCGGAAATCCGAAAGGACTTCTCGGCCGAATTATGCTTATCAGCATGGATAAGGAGCATCTGCCTATGGCACAGTGGGCTCTGGAGCGAATAAAGATCCCAGGAAACGGCAAGGTAGCAGACCTGGGATGCGGCGGCGGCTACAACATCAGGCGAATGCTGGAAATGAGTGCAAAGGCGAAGTTCATAGGTCTGGATATATCCGATGAGAGCGTAAAAAAGGCGCAGAAAGTAAACAAAGCCGAGATCGGCAAGCGGGTAAAGGTCATCAAAGGCAGTGCTGAAAAGCTGCCGTTTAGGGATAACAGTATTGATCTTATCACCGCTTTTGAAACGGTCTTCTTCTGGAAAAAGCCCGAAAAAGCATTCAGGGAGATCTACCGTTCACTGGAAAAGGACGGCTGCTTTGCAGTAATCAATAATTACGGAGATCCGAATGTGGATTGGGAAAAGAAAGTCCCCTGCATGACCAGATATACGGCGGAGCAGATCGCTGATATGCTGAAAGCAGCAGGATTTTCTGATATATCAATAAATAAAAAGGAAAACCTGTTTTTAGTAATGGGATATAAAAGATAAAGTATCATAGTTCTAACAGTTTAAAATCAAACAATAGGAGATGTTTTTATGACTGCAAAAGAATACAAAGACCTTACCATGAGCGAGTTCACAAAAGCGGCTGAGATCTATGAATCGGACAATGCCGGAGTCTACAATATGTGCAAGAAGGACTATCCCGATGTGCTTGCGGAGCTTGAAAAGGAGCCCTTCAACGATCTTCTGGACTGTGGCTGCGGAACGGGACCTATGCTGACTCTGCTCCACGAAAAGTACCCGGAGAAGCACTACACGGGAATTGACCTGACACCGAAAATGATAGAGGTCGCCAAGCGAAAGGCTATGAAAAATGTGGAGCTTGTGGTGGGAGACTGCGAAAATCTGCCCTTTGAGGCAAATTCCTTCGATGTGGTGATCTGCTGCGAGAGCTTTCACCACTACCCGAATCCACAGGACTTTTTTAACAGCGTCAACCGTGTGCTTCGTCCGGGCGGAAGACTTGTGCTTCGTGATGTGACCATGAGATCCGCAGCAGTGCGCTGGTTCTGCAACACCATTGAAATGCCGCTGATACATCTTGCAGGCAAGGGTGATGTAAAAATATATGGCAGAGAGGAAATCGGTAAGCTGTGCGAAAATGCCGGACTTCACATGGAGGCCTTTGAGATACGCAGCTTCTGCCGTTTGCATTGTGTTGTAAGAAAGCCGGAATGAGGAGAAAAATATGTACATTCACAAACACGGAAACGACTTGTATCCCACGGTGATAATCCTGCATCCTATGGGGATAGCGGGCGAAAAAATGTATGAAGCTGTTGGACAGAAGCTGGGGGACTACTGCGTTATTGCTCCTGATATGGGAGATCATGGCAGCGAAAAGAGAGACTTCCGCTCAGCCCGTGCAGAGGCAGCGGCTCTCCACGATTACTTGGTCAAGTCAGGAAGAATGAAGAGCAAGCTGCTTTACGGTGCGTCGCTTGGAGCGGCAGTTGCACTGAAAATGCTGGACTATACTGACCTTGAGATAGAGAACGTCTACCTTGACGGTGCGCCTGTTGCAAGGCTCGGACTTGTTATGCGGAACATCTTTGCTCCTGTTCTGGTCTGGCAGAAGAATATGATCGTAAAAAACAGAGAAAAGGGCATATCCGACTTCGTAAAGCGCTACGGCAGAGACATTGCTGAACACATGGCGGAC
>JAFYET010000353.1 GCA_017544125.1 Ruminococcus sp.
GCTCTCATTGCCCTTGCTTTCCTCAATATACTTATGAAGTTCTTCTTTTGTCATAATAGCCCTCCGCATAGTTAGAGTCTGTACATTCGATCGAAGTTTCATACAGTATCTTTATTGTATCAAGATGAATTTTTAATGTCAATACTTTTTCAAAAAAATATGTTACTTGCATCCAACAGAAGGTTGTATTTGTTCATCACACGCAGTATGGTCTTAGGATCATGATGAATGGTTTCTATTATACCATAGGAGGTCTTTTTTGTCATTGTACGTTTTTTATGGTGCGTTCAGTTAATAACGGTATTGCCTTTTTGTATTGATAATATGCAGTTATGTGAGTGAAATACCCCTTACTTTTTCTCTTAGCGGCAGAACGAATGGCGGTGATACCGACAGCTCGTCAATGCCCATTCTGATAAACTCCTCGGTGAGTGTGAGATCTGCTGCAAGTTCGCCACAGATGCCTATCCATGCGCCGTTTTCGTGGGCGTTCTTTGCCGACATCTCGATAAGGCGGAGTACAGCTTCGTGGTGAGTATCGGCAAAAGCCTCGAGCTTTGCGTTCTGCCTGTCGCAGGCAAGGGTGTACTGGGTCAGGTCATTGGTGCCAACGCTGAAAAAGTCAACCAGCGGTGCGAGCCTGTCGCTGATGACAGCCGCCGCAGGGGTCTCTATCATTATGCCTACCTCGGTGTTCTCACCTATGCGTATTCCGTCGGCAGTAAGCTCTTTTTTGACCTCATCGCACATCGCAAGGCACTTTTCCACCTCGGAAACACTCGTTATCATAGGGAACATTATGCCGAGGCTGCCGTAAGCGGACGCACGGTAAAGCGCACGCAGCTGTGTGCGAAATATCTCAGGGCGGGTCAGGCATATGCGTATAGCCCGCAAACCAAGTGCAGGGTTGTCTTCCTTTTCAAGCCCGAAATAGTCTATCTGCTTGTCAGCGCCAATGTCGAGTGTGCGGATTATCACCTTTTTGCCCGCCATGCTTTCGAGCACCTTTTTGTATGCCTGGAACTGCTGTTCCTCGGTGGGGTAGTCCTCGCTTTCAAGATAGAGGAACTCGCTCCTGAAAAGCCCTATGCCGCCCGCATCATTTGCAAGCACTGCGCCTATGCCGCCTACGCCGCCGATGTTTGCGTAGATGCCTATTTTCCTGCCGTCAAGGGTGATATTTTCCTTGCCCTTTAGCTCCTGTAAAAGCTGCTTTTTGCGGGTATCTTCTGCTTGCTTTTCTTCAAAGCTCTTTACAGTCTCATCATCGGGTGAGATGTATACATCTCCCGTGTGGCCGTCAACTATCATCATGTCACCGTCGCTCACAGCGCTTAAAAACTCCTCGCCAAGCCCGATAACGGCGGGAATGTTCATGCTCCTTGCAAGTATCGCCGTGTGGGAATTTGATGAGCCGAAAGCCGTAACAAATGCCAGCACCCTGTCCTTGTCAAGAGAAACAGTCTCGCTGGGTGCAAGGTCATCAGCGCATACTATCATCATTTCGTCGGTGCTGTTTTCGCTGCTGCCGCTGTCGGTCAGGCAGGCGATAAGGCGGTTTGATATGTCCTTGACATCAGCAGCACGAGCCTGCATATATGCATCGTCCATGCTCGCAAACATCTCGGCAAAGTTATCCGAGGTGACTGCCACGGCATACTCTGCGTTGACCTTCTGTGTCTCAATTATGCTCACGATAGACTCGTTGTAGTCATCATCATCGAGCATCATTATGTGTATCTCGAATATCTCGGCATTGGCTTCGCCGACTTCTTTTAGCGCCTTGTCGTGAATGGCTGTCAGTTGTTCAACTGCTTTCTGCTTTGCGGCCTCAATGCGCTCTATCTCCTTTTTCGGGTCATCGACAGATACTCGCCTTACCTCGGCTGCCTGCCTTTTAAAGAGCGATACTTTTCCGATAGCTATCGCCCCGTAAACTCCCTTGCCCTTGAATACAGTCATTAGTGTATCACCTCCGCATTAAGAAAAAGACACTGCTGTCAAAGATTAGCCTGCATAAATTCCTCTATGCCCTTAGCTGCTGCTTCTTCA
>JAFYET010000354.1 GCA_017544125.1 Ruminococcus sp.
ACTGAGGGGGTAACATCTTTATTCTTGAATACATAGGAAAGCCCTATGACAACGATAGCTACAAGTATAGTAAACACCAGGAAGAACACAAAGACGTTCCTGCCTGCGTGCGATTTCTGCTTAGTAACACTGCCCATATCCGGTTTCAAATCCTTTCTGTGTTATATAGCAAACGCATAGTTTCACAATGCCGTTTGCCATAGCTTAAATATCATTATAACACATTCTATCCCATTTTTCAACCTTTTTCGGAAATTTTTAATTATTTCTCGTATATCCCGAAATATCAGGCATCTCAAAATCGCTGTCATCTGCCGCTGTCAGAACGATATCTGTTACCGATTCATTATCCATATCGTCAGAATCTATCTTGACAGATTTAAGCTCATGAGTGGTGCTGTCAAAGCCGTAGGTGATAGTGCCCTCAATGGTATCAAACTCGAGCTTGTATGTCTCGCTTATAACGCCGTCAGCCACCTCAGCCTTTTCAAATGCCCCTGTTGCCACGAAGAGCGGGTCATATGCAGGGCTCTTGTATATGGTGTTGCCTATCTCATCGCTGCCGTACTTATCATATGTAGTGGTGGCGTGGTTTATATTGTAGAGCTCACCGTCAGCTGTGAGAAAGCGCTCACTCATCATGCCGGATATAGTAGCACCGATATATCTCAGATCACCCTTTACCTCATAAACCACAGGATAAGCCTCGCCGCCGTTTACCGAAAGGTTAGCTGTGAGCTTATAGTTGCCTGCAAACTGCGACTTGATGTTATCAAAAAGCCTTACATCGCCGTTGGGGTCATACTCGGGCTGTGCGTCTGTCTTGCTGTCGGCAGCGCTGTCAGCGCCCCCGTCAGTGGTGCTGTCTGTCTGCTGTGTGCTTGTTGTGTTATCAGATACCGACGAAGCATCTCTTGTGCTGCTGTCAGTGTCGCCGCATGATGCAAGGCAGATGCAGAGGCTGAGCCCTGCTGCCATTGCTAATATCTTCTTTATATTCATATAAATTCACCTTTTTCACTTGCCGAGCGCCGCTATCGACTGCTCGATCTTTTCCATTTTCTCCTTTGCCTTTGCGAGCTTTTCTTTCTGCTCGTTTATGAGCTTCTCGGGTGCCTTTGCAAGGAAGCCCTGATTAGAGAGCTTACCACTCAGGAAGTCTATATCCTTCTGTGCTGCTTTCTTTTCCTTGTTAAGGCGTGCAAGCTCCTTGTCACGGTCGATTATCTCCGAGAGGGGTATGAACATTCTTGCGCAGTCGGTAACTGCAACTGCACAGTCCTTACCGTCAAAGCCCTCGTTAACAAAGCTTATCTCGCTTGCAGATGCCAAACGCTCAAAGAACATAAAGCCCTTTTCAAATGCTGCCTGCTCCTTAGTCTCGATAAAGAGCTTTGCCTTTACAGAGGGCGGAACGTTCATCTCGCCTCTTACGTTTCTTATAGCGCTTATAGCTGCAACTACCTTTTCAAAGTCAGCCTCGTCCTTTGCAAAGTCAAGGCTCTGCTCATATACGGGGAAGGGCTGGACCATGATAACGCTGCCGTCATCGGTGAGTGTCTGCCATATCTCCTCGGTTATATACGGCATGAACGGGTGAAGCAGTTTGAGCATACCCTTCATTACCCATACGAGCACGTGCTGTGCTGTGAGGGCCGTCTCGCCGCCTGCGGCTATTCTCGGCTTGGTAAGCTCTATATACCAGTCGCAGTAAACGTCCCAGATAAAGTCATAGAGCTTTGCAACAGCCACGCCCAGCTCGAACTTTTCAAGGTTCTCGTTTACTTCCTTTGCAAGGCGGTTGAACTTTGATACTACCCACTTATCCTCAGCTGTAAGGTTTTCAGGCAGGCTGTCTGATTTGAAGTCATCAGGCAGGTTCATCATTATAAAGCGTGAAGCGTTCCACAGCTTGTTTGCGAAGTTTCTTGATGCCTTTACCTTGTCGTCGATATATCTCATATCATTGCCGGGGGCGTTGCCCGTAGCAAGCATGAATCTAAGAGCATCTGCGCCGTAGTTGTCTATTACCTCCAGCGGGTCGATGCCGTTGCCGAGGCTCTTTGACATTTTAAGACCGTTTGCATCTCTTACAAGACCGTGAATGAGTATGGTGGAGAAGGGCTTCTTGCCCATATACTCCATACCCGCAACTATCATACGGCTTACCCAGAAGGTTATGATATCATAGCCTGTAACAAGGGTATTGGTCGGGTAGAATTTTTCAAGCTCCTTGGTCTTGTCAGGCCAGCCCATTACAGAGAAAGGCCACAGAGCAGATGAGAACCATGTATCGAGGGTGTCGGGGTCCTGACGCATAGGCTTGCCGCACTTGGGGCATACTGCGCTCTCGTCCTTGGTGACAACTGTCTCGCCGCAGTCATCGCAGTAGAAAGCAGGTATCCTGTGACCCCACCACAGCTGACGGGATATGCACCAGTCTCTTATATCGTTCATCCAGTTGAAATAGTTTTTCTCGAACCTCTCGGGCACGAACTTGATATCACCGCTCTCAACAGCCTTGATGGCGGGCTTTGCAAGGTCAGCCATCTTTACGAACCACTGGAGTGATACTCTCGGCTCAACGGTAGTGCCGCAGCGGTAGCAGGTGCCGACATTGTGCTCATG
>JAFYET010000355.1 GCA_017544125.1 Ruminococcus sp.
CTAAGCTCTTGTTCTCATTCTCATACTGCTCAAGCTCTGCCTGAAGCTGTGCCTGCCTGCTGTAGAGCGATGAAAGCTCCACCCTGCCGTACATTATGGCTGCAAGCAGCACGCCCGCAAGAATGAATATCGCTATGAACCTTGCCACTATCACCCTGTCAAAGGTCTTTGTGCCGCTGGCGTGGGCTATCTGTCTTCGGGGGGCTGACTGCTCCTCCCTCAGCTCTTCAAGGTCGTAGTTATATGCTAAATTCTGTTTTGCCATACATCTCACCTATCCCTCTCGGGGCTTATTTCTCTGCCCCTTTTCCAAAATCTTTTACACGTTATCTCTGTCTTTGAGTTTTTCGATTATCCTCAGCTTTGCCGAGCGTGAGCGGTTGTTCTCTTCAAGCTCCTGCTCGGTGGCGGTTATGGGCTTTTTGTTCACAAGCCTGCCGCTCGGTGTCTTGCCGCACACGCACACCGGGAAATCAGGCGGGCACTCACAGCCCTTGCAGTAATCTGCAAACCTCTGCTTTACAAGCCTGTCCTCCAGCGAATGGAAGGTGATGACACACATTCTCCCGCCCACATTAAGGCAGTCAAACGCTGCATCGAGTGCGCAGCTCAGATGTTCAAGCTCGCCGTTTACCTCTATCCTTATCGCCTGAAAGGTCTTTTTGCAGGGGTTCTTTTCCCTTCTTGCCTTCTGCGGAACGTTATTCTTGATTATCTCTGCAAGCTGCGAGGTAGTTTCTATCCTGCCCTGCTCTCTTGCATTTACTATCCCTCTTGCAATGCTTTTAGCGTATTTTTCCTCGCCGTATCTGAAAATTATCTGTGCGAGCATCTCCTCGGTATAATCGTTTACAACATCACACGCACTCATACCGCTGCTGCTCATACGCATATCGAGCGGCGCATCGTTGTGGTAGCTGAAGCCCCTCTGCGCATTGTCGAGCTGGTATGACGAAACGCCCAGATCCAGCAGTATGCCGTCAACACCTCTTATCCCACGCTCATCGAGCACACGGCGTATCTCGTCATAGTTTGCGAGCACAACCTCGGCGTTATAGCCTTCAAGGCGCTCAGATGCGGTCTTTACGGCTTCGGGGTCACGGTCAATAGCTATCAGCCTGCCGGTGGTAAGGCGCTTGGCAATTTCCTTTGAATGCCCTGCACCGCCTGCTGTGCCGTCAACATACACCCCGTCGGGCTTTATTGCAAGCCCCTCTATACACTCATCAAGCATTACTGAAAAATGCTTAAATTCCATCAGAATTCTGTCCCTTCGAGAGCCTTCATAAGCTCTTCCTCATCGACCTCGGCGTTCATCTGCTCAAAGCGCTGCTTGTCCCATATCTCGCATCTGTCGAAAACGCCCGACACGATGATATCCTTAACGAGCCCTGCCTGCTCACGCAGGTTCTGGGGGATCAGTATCCTCCCCTGCTTGTCCGCCTCGACCTCGATAGCCCATGACATGATGTTTCGCTGTATAGCTCTGCCTCTTATCATCGGTATCGAGCGCAGCTTCTCGCATATAGCCTCGAAATTCTCCAGCGAATACACGAAAAGGCAGCCGTCGATGCCCTTGGTAACGATGAACCTGTCGCCTATCTCGTCCCTGAGCTTCTGGGGGAAGCTCATTCTGCCCTTAACGTCCATAGTCTGGGAGAAGTTCCCTTTAAGCCTGTCCTGCAACAGATTCACCCCTTACGGCGCTTAGATTAAAAGGCTTTTAGGCACTCATTACCACTTTTTCGCACTTTTTACCGCCGATACACATATTATACACTATATTTTTATAAAATGCAACCGAACATTCATTTGATTTTGCCCATAATTTACCGAAATCAAAGGAAAAACGCCGTCGCAATACCGCATTTATGGGGCGGGGCTGTTACAATTGCACGATATATAGTAACCGACCTGTAATATGTAAAATTTCTATGAACGCCCGCTATTGCAAAAACACCCGCCTGCGGTCTATCAACGCAGACGGCAGCAAAAACGCCCGAAATCAACATATTGTGTCGGCATAATATATGATGATACATTGTCAAATTGCTCTTACATATATAACTATACCACAATATCTTGTATTCGTCAATAGTTTTTTCAACATTTTCTCGTATTTTGATTATTTTTTAACATTTCGTGATGCAGATAACGCAGACACTACATCTTGTGCCCGTAATTATTTCAAAAGGGTTACGCATATTATTGTTAAATCGGTTAATTATTACACTGCACAAGAAAATCACCCTGCGTGGCACACAGCCCCGTCAGGGTGAGAAAAATACACAGGCAGCATCAGCCGCCGTTATTATTTGCAGTAATACTCAATATACCTGTCCATGCAGGACTGAACTATCTCTACAGCCTCCTGAGCGCCCTTGACATCGTCTATGACCGTGTCCTTGCCCTCAAGCTGCTTATAAACAGTGAAGAAATGGCTCATCTCCTCAAAAATATGGTTAGGCAGCTGTGAGATGTCGGTGTACATATTGTATGTAGGGTCGTTTAAGGGTATAGCTATTATCTTTTCATCGGCAGCGCCGTTATCGAGCATGGATATAACGCCTATGGGGTAGCAGTCCACCAGCGAGAGGGGTGCGAGCGTCTCTGAGCAGAGCACCAGCACGTCCAGCGGGTCGCCGTCCTCAGCATAGGTTCTCGGGATAAAGCCGTAATTTGCGGGGTAATGGGTGGAGGTATAGAGTATCCTGTCCATTTTGAGAAGACCCGTTGTCTTGTCAAGCTCATACTTTACCTTTGAGCCCTTGGGTATCTCGACTACCGCAGTAAACTGCTTTTTGGTTATTGCCTTTGGTGAGATGTCATGCCATATGTTCATAATTTCACTTTCCTTTCTTACTGTGCTTTATACATTCCCTCTGACTTTAAGTTCTCGGGTATATCAAATACATTCTCGCCGTTCACATCTACTCTCATACATATGCCGGGTGAGTCTTCCGAAAAGCCCTCCCACATAGTATGCAGCTTGTCAACTCTTTCAATGCCGAGGTCGCCAAGCAGCGCCGAGGTCTTTTTCTTATCAAGGCAGTATATGCTTACCTGCTGATAATCCATAACATATATCTCTTCATTCGATGAGTGCGAGCCGAAGCCGAAGCGTGACATACCGTCCTGCACCAGAAGCTCGCCGTAGCGCTTCATTATAGCCTTTGCAACGGGCAGCGTGCAGTTATCAAGGTAGTAGACATCATACCCCATATCGTTTTCCTCGGCGTTTTTAGGCAGCTCCAGAAAGAAAAACACAGGCTCATCGAGCAGCGCCGTAAAGCTGCCCACCAGCTGCGATATCTTCTCAGCGCTCACCACCGCCTCAAAGCCGTCATCATTCTCGGTGTAGGCGCTTTTTATCTTGTCAGAAAGCTCCACCTCGACACCGGTTATGAGCTTGAAGTCATTATTCATATAAATCACCCCTTAAAGGTATTGGTCAGATAAATTGGAATTTGGTGCTCGGCCGCACGGGGCAAGTACCGCCGATGAAGCACTTTGATTAAGGCAGGGTTTTAAGCGGCGGTGTCGGGCGTATTGATTATTCAATGTACAGTCAGGGGCATTTCCGAAGGGGTTCGGAGGCGAGCGGAAAACCCCCGAGCGTAGCGCCGGGCAAGCGAGAGATTACCCCTTAGCTGACAGCGTTCGGGCGGCAGTTCCCCCTCCGCCTGCTTCGCAGGCACCTCC
>JAFYET010000356.1 GCA_017544125.1 Ruminococcus sp.
AACCCCGTTATCACAGGTCTCAGAAGAGTATCCAAGCCCGGTCTTAGGATATACAAGAGCTGTGAGGATATGCCCAAGGTAATGAAGGGTCTCGGTGTAGCAATCGTTTCCACTTCAAAGGGCGTTATCACCGACAAGAAGGCAAGAGAGCTCGGCGTCGGCGGCGAGGTTTTAGCATTTGTCTGGTAAGGAGGACTAACGTATGTCAAGAATAGGTTTAAAGCCCATTAGTGTTCCTGCCGGCGTTACAGTAACTATCGCAGATGATAACAAGGTTACTGTAAAGGGTCCTAAGGGAACTCTTGAGAGAGCTTTCAATAAGGATATGATAATCAAGCAGGAGGGCACAGAGATAACAGTAGCTCGCCCCTCCGAGGATAAGATGCATAAGTCACTTCACGGGCTTACAAGAACTCTTATCAACAACATGATAGAGGGCGTTACAAACGGCTTCTCCAAGAAGCTCGAAGTTGTAGGCGTAGGTTACAGAGCACAGAAGCAGGGCAAGAACCTGGTGCTCAATATAGGTTATTCACATCAGGTAATAATCCCTGAGACAGATACTATCAAGATCGAAGTTCCCGATGCTAACCACATTGTTGTATCGGGTGCTGACAAGTAGGAAGTCGGACAGTTTGCCTGCGAGATCAGGGAGAAGCGTCCGCCGGAGCCTTATAAGGGTAAGGGTATTCGCTACGAAGGCGAGTATGTTATCCACAAAGAAGGTAAAGCCGGTAAGGGTGCTAAGAAGTAACGGAAGGAGAGAACTTAAATGGTTAAAAAGCTTGACAGAGCAAAGGCAAGAACCAAGAGACAGGTCAGAGTTCGTGCTAAGATCTCCGGTACTCCCGAATGCCCCAGACTTAACGTATTCCGCTCCTCTAAGCATATATATGCTCAGCTTATCGATGACGTTAACGGCGTAACACTCGCAGCTGCATCGTCGCTTTCAAAGGGCTTTGAGGGCAACGGCGGCAATAAGGAGGGCGCACGCAAGGTGGGCCAGCTTATCGCTGAGGCTGCTAAGGCAAAGGGCATAGAGAATGTTGTATTTGACAGAGCCGGATATCTTTATCACGGCAGAGTACAGGAGCTTGCAGACGGCGCTCGTGAGAGCGGCCTCAAGTTCTGATCACAAGGAGGGAATACTTTGGCTTTAATAAATGCTTCAGAGATGGAACTTAAGGAAACTGTTGTTGCAATAAACAGAGTTTCAAAGACTGTTAAGGGCGGCCGTATAATGAAGTTTGCAGCTCTCGTAGTTGTAGGCGACGGCAACGGTACAGTAGGCTTTGGTACAGGTAAGAGCAGCGAAGTTCCCGACGCTATCCGCAAGGGTATCGAGGACGCTAAGAAAAACCTTATCAAGGTATCGCTCAAGGGAACAACTATTCCCCACGAGATCATAGGTAAATTCGGCGCAGGTGAGGTTCTTCTCAAGCCGGCTGCACCCGGTACGGGCGTTATCGCAGGCGGTACAGTAAGAGCAGTAGTAGAGGCAGCAGGTATCAAGGATATACGTGCTAAGAGCCTCCGCTCAAACAACCCCTGCAACGTTGTAAGAGCAGCAGTAAACGGCCTTGCATCTGTAAGATCTCTTGACGAGGTCGCAGCTAAGAGAGGCAAGACTGCTAAGGAGATAATAGGCTAAGGAGGAGACTTAAAGTGGCAAACTTAAAGGTAGAGCTTGTCAAGAGCCTTAACTCTAAGGTTCAGAAGCAGGTTTTAACGGCTAATTCACTTGGCCTGAGAAAGATCGGAGATGTGACTGTGCAGCCTGACAACGCACAGACACAGGGCAAAATAAAGGTGATTTCTCATCTTGTAAAAGTAACCGAAGCGTAAAGCAAGGAGGTGGGCAGATAAATGAAACTGCACGAATTAACACCTGCTGCCGGCTCGACTAAGGAAGTTAAGCGCAAGGGCAGAGGTCACGGCTCGGGCAACGGCAAGACCGCAGGTAAGGGTCACAAGGGCCAGAACGCACGTTCAGGCGGCGGCGTAAGACCCGGCTTTGAAGGCGGCCAGACAATGCTCGCAAGAAGAATCCCTAAGAGGGGCTTCAACAATATATTCGCTACAAAGTATGCTGTAGTTAACGTAGCAGATCTTGAGAGATTTGTTGACGGCACAGTAGTAGATACAGAGCTTCTCAAGGCATCAGGCCTTGTAACAAAGGAGCTTGACGGTGTAAAGATCCTCGGCAACGGCGATCTTACAAAGAACCTTACCGTTAAGGCTGCAAAATTCTCGGCTGCGGCTAAAGAAAAAATCGAAAAGGCAGGCGGGAAGGCAGAGGTGATGTAAACGTGATAGAAACATTTCGTAACGCATGGAAAGTTCCGGAGTTAAGAAAGAAGTTACTCTATACACTTCTCATCATCGTAGTCTACAGAGCGCTGGGTACTATACCTGTTCCTTACCTTGATGCTGCGGCTATCAAGGCATGGTTCAGCGCCTCTGAGAATTCGGGCGACTTTTTCAGCTACCTGAATGTTCTTTCGGGTGATAACTTCTCGAAGGCAACACTGCTGGCTCTTTCAGTTGGCCCGTACATCAACGCACAGATCATTATTCAGCTTCTTACCTATGCACTCCCTCCGTTAGAGAGGCTTGCTAAGGAAGGCCCCGAGGGCAAGAAGAAGCTCGATAAGGTCACAAAATGGGCAGCACTTGCAATATCGCTCTTCCAGGCGTGGGCATACTACCTTACATTAAGCAAGGCAGGCGCTACCGTTCACTCGGGCTCGGGCTTTGAGAAATGGTTTGCAGAGGCTGTTATAATCGCTGCATTCACCGCAGGCGCATCACTCACTATCTGGCTCGGCAACCTCATCAGCGAAAAGGGTATCGGCAACGGTATCTCGATGCTGCTCTTTGCAGGTATCATCGCAAGAGGTCCTTCGGCAGTGCTCTCACTTATAGAGCTTATGAAGACGGGCGAGGCTAAGTATATAATACTCGTGCCTATAATCATAGTGATATTCGTATTCATGATCGGCTTCATCGTATTTATGAACGATTCCGAAAGAAGAATACCGATACAGTATGCTAAGCGTGTTGTCGGCAGAAAGCAGTACGGCGGTCAGAGCACATATATCCCGATAAAGATAGCAATGAGCGGCGTTTTGCCTATCATCTTCGCTATGGCATTCATGTCGATACCCCAGACGCTCAAGATGTTCATAACACCCAGAGCAGACGGTACGGGCTTCTATAACTTAGTGCTCAGACTCTTCAGCTACACACACCCGTTCTACGGCTGTCTGTACTTCGTACTGATAATCGCATTCAACTACTTCTATGTTTCAATGCAGTATAACCCCATTGAGATAGCTAACAACTTAAGACAGAATAACGGCGGTATACCCGGTATCAGACCCGGTAAGCCTACCTCGGATTACATTCAGAGGATACTCTCGAAGATCACCCTCGTCGGTGCGTTCTTCTTAGGCGTTATCGCAATATTCCCGATAATCTTCGGTGCTATCACAAAGGTAAACATCGCAATGGGCGGTACTTCGATACTCATCGTTGTAAGCGTGGCACTTGAAACAGCAAGAACTATGGAATCCCAGATGATCGCAAGACATCATAAGGGCTTCCTTGAATAACAAATAACGTAAAGGCTAAGGCCGAAAGGAGAATGAACTATGAATCTGATCCTACTCGGAGCACCGGGTGCAGGCAAGGGCACACAGGCAGAGGTCATCAGTAAGGAATTTAACATTCCTACGATCTCAACAGGCAATATGTTAAGAGCTGCTGTAAAGGCAGGCACAGAGTATGGCCTTAAGGCAAAGGCTGCAATGGATGCAGGCGATCTTGTTTCAGATGATATCGTAATAGGTATCTTAAAGGACAGGATCAAGGAGCCTGATGCTGCAAACGGCTTTATCCTTGACGGCTTCCCGAGGACCGTTCCTCAGGCAGAGGCGCTCGACAATATGGGCGTTACTATCGACAAGGTCCTCGAAATATTCGTTCCCGATGAGACTATCAAGCAGAGAGTAAGCGGCAGAAGAGTTTGCCTCGACTGCGGCGCTACCTACCACGTAGACTTTAAGCCCAGCAAGGTAGAGGGCGTGTGCGATGTCTGCGGCAAGGAGCTTGTGATCAGAAAGGACGACAAGCCCGAAACTGTGATCAGCAGACTTAAGACTTACCACGAGCAGACAGCTCCGCTCAAGGGCTACTACGATAAGCAGGGCAAGCTCGTAACTGTTGAGGGTCAGGACGCTCTCGAGGAGACAACTAAGCTCGTTCTCGAGGCATTAAAGGGCTGATAATAGAACCGAGGCATTTTAATGATCTATATCAAATCAAATAAAGAGATCGAAAAGCTGCGCCGTGCAGGTCAGATAACCGCCGGTGCGCTCATAGCAGCAGGTGAGGCTCTTAAACCGGGTATGACTACCCGTGAGCTTGACCGTGTTGTTGAAAAATACATCACCTCACATGGCGCTAAGCCGGGGTTCAAGGGTTACGGCGGGTTCCCCGCTGCGGCGTGTATCTCGGTAAACGATGAGGTAATCCACGGTATACCGGGCAACAGGAAGATACTTGAAGGGGATATAGTTTCCGTAGATACGGGTGCTTATATAGACGGCTATCACGGTGACTCCTGCAAGACATTCGCCTGCGGCAAGATATCGGCGGAGGCTCAGGCGCTGCTCGACTCGACAGAGGAGAGCCTTTACCTCGCAATTGAGATGGTAAAGCCCGGCGTGAGGATAGGCGATATAGGTGCTGCCATACAGAAATATAACGAAGACAGGGGCTTCTCAGTAGTAAGAGAGTTTGTAGGCCACGGTCTTGGTAAGGGGCTGCATGAAGAGCCCGAGGTGCCGAACTTCGGCAAGGCAGGGCACGGCATAAGGCTTCGCCCCGGTATGGTGATATGTATAGAGCCGATGATAAATATGGGTACTGCGGCAATAAAGATAATGCCCGACCAGTGGACTGTTAAAACACAGGACGGCAAATGGTCGGCACACTTTGAACACGCCGTAGCAGTCACTCAGGACGGCTGTGTGATACTCAGCAAGCCGTAATGAGCGTTAATACAGTTAAAGCCGGTGAGCTTGTAAGGTCACTTGCAGGCCGTGATAAGGACGGGTACTTCGTTGCTGTATCTGTCAGCGGCAAGCGGGTGTATATAGCAGACGGAAGAAAGCATAGGCTATCTGCCCCGAAGGCTAAAAATCCCCGCCACATTTCACCTGTGGGCATGACCGTAGATACGAGCGAGCTTGGTGATAAAAGGTTAAGAAGGCTTATAGCACAGCTTAAGACCCAAAGCGAGGCAGAGCCTGAAAAACACCGTCCCTTAAAAGACGGGTGAGCGAAGATTTAAGAAATGGAGAGCGTTTTATGTCAAAGGAAGATGTAATCGAAGTTGAGGGTACCGTACAGGAGGCACTGCCGAAT
This sequence comes from Ruminococcus sp., assembly GCA_017544125.1. GTDB lineage: Bacteria > Bacillota > Clostridia > Oscillospirales > Ruminococcaceae > NK3A76. The sequence continues at coordinate 5,431 of JAFYET010000356.1, forward strand.
GCTACTTTCAAAGTCGAGCTTGCAAACGGTCACATAATTCTTGCCCATGTTTCGGGTAAGCTCAGAATGAACTATATTCGTATAGTTCCCGGTGATAAGGTTACGGTGGAGATGTCACCTTATGACCTTTCTAAGGGAAGGATCACATGGAGGGCCAAGTAATATTGGCGCTTTAAAGACATAAGAGTAACGGAAAACAAAGATTTCCTGTAAGTTTTAAAGGAGGTATTTCGATGAAAGTAAGACCTTCAGTTAAGCCGATATGCGAAAAGTGCAAGGTTATCAAGAGAAAGGGCAAGATAATGGTTATCTGCCAGAACCCCAAGCACAAGCAGCGTCAGGGCTAACAAACCGAAAATGGAGGTGCAAACTTAATTATGGCACGTATTGCTGGTATAGACCTGCCTAAGGATAAGAGAATAGAGATCGCTCTTACTTATGTATACGGCATAGGTCGTAATATTGCAAAGGATATTCTTGCAAACACGGGCGTTGACCCGGATATAAGAGTTAAGGATCTTTCCGATGAGGATACAGATAAGATCCGTGAGTATATCGACAAGAACGTAATCGTTGAGGGTGACCTCAGAAGAAACGTAGCTCTTAACATCAAGAGACTTGTCGAGATAGGCTGCTACAGAGGCGTTCGTCACCGTAAGGGTCTGCCTGTAAGAGGTCAGAGAACAAAGACAAACGCAAGAACTCGTAAGGGTCCTGTTAAGACTATCGCAAATAAGAAGAAGTAAGGAGGGTGTGAACAAATGGCTCAGCAGAAGAAAACGACAATCCGTCGTCGTCGTGAAAGAAAGAACATTGAACAGGGACAGGTTCATATCCAGTCTACTTTCAACAACACTATCGTTACCATCACAGATATGCAGGGTAACGCTATCTCATGGGCATCCGCAGGCGGCTTAGGCTTCAGAGGCTCCAAGAAGAGCACTCCCTTCGCTGCTCAGACAGCAGCTGAGACAGCTGCAAGAGCTGCTAAGGAGCACGGCTTAAAGATAGTTGAGGTTTACGTTAAGGGCCCCGGTGCCGGCAGAGAAGCTGCTATCAGAGCACTTCAGAGCGAGGAGCTTGAGGTCAGAATGATCAAGGACGTAACTCCTATCCCTCACGACGGCTGCCGTCCGCCTAAGAGACGTAGAGTCTGATGCGAAAATAAATTTTCGCACCCAGATTTGCCAATGGCAAATCTGCAAGTTGTAAAGTTATCTTTATGGCAATTTGAGTTAACAGTTTACTCAAAGTCGGGTAAAGCACAGGGCTTAAGACCCGATACAACATCAAAAACGGAGGTTATTAAAAATGGCTGTAAACAGAGAACCTATTTTAAAGAGATGCAGATACTTAGGCATCAGCCCTATGGTAATGGGCGTTGCAAAGGAGACATCTTTCCGCAACCCCGACGCTAACAAGAGGAAGAAGGTTTCCGAGTACGGCGTTCAGCTCAAGGAAAAGCAGAAGCTCAAGTTCATCTACGGTATGCTCGAGAAGCAGTTCAGACACTACTTCGAGCTCGCTGAGAAGATGGAGGGTCAGGCCGGTGAAAACCTTATCACCCTTCTTGAGTCAAGACTTGACAGCGTAGTATTCAGAATGGGTCTCGCTTCCACAAGAAGAGAGAGCCGTCAGCTCGTTTCTCACGGTCACTTCGATGTGAACGGCAAGAGAGTTGATATCCCTTCTTACAGAGTTAAGCCGGGCGATGTAATCTCACTCAGAGAGAATTCCAAGAAGAGCGAGAAGTTCAAGCAGGTAATAGAACTCACAAACGGCAGGCTTGTTCCTACATGGATCGATATGAACAAGGAAGAGTCAACAGGTAAGATCACACGTCTCCCTGTTAAGGCTGACCTTGACTACGAGATCGAAGAGCACCTTATCGTCGAGCTCTACTCCAAATAATAGGCTCTGGGCTCACGCCCGCCTATTACTTAAGAGATCCATTATACGTTTACAATATTCGAGTTTTGAAAACAGGAGGGTTTTAAATGCTTGAGAAAATAGAAAAGCCTGAAATAGAAACAGCCGAACTCAAAAGCAACGGAACTTACGGTAAGTTCGTTCTCGAGCCGCTTGAGAGAGGCTATGGTATCACCCTCGGTAACAGCCTGAGGCGTGTACTGCTCTCCTCATTGCCGGGTGTAGCCGTTACAAGCGTAAAGATAGACGGCGTACATCACGAATTATCAACGATCCCCGGAGTTAAGGAGGATGTGACTGAGATCATCCTCAACCTTAAGGGACTTACTGCAAAGCTCTACGGCGAAGGCCCCAAGACAGTCTACATCGAGGCTGAGGGCGAGTGCGAGGTAACAGCAGGTGATATCAAGACCGATTCCGAGGTAGATATCCTTGTGCCTGATATGCACATCGCAACACTTGGCGCAGGCGCTAAGCTCTACATGGAGATCGTTATAGACAGAGGCAGAGGCTATGTCTCCGCCGAGAAGAACAAGCAGCTTACACCTAACGCTCCTATCGGCGTTATAGCAGTTGACAGTATTTACACACCGGTGCTCAAGGTAAACTACACAGTTGACAACACACGTGTAGGTCAGATCACCGATTTTGATAAGCTCACCTTAGAGGTATGGACAGACGGTACCATATCTGCAAAGGAAGCCGTTTCAATGGCAGCCAAGCTACTCAACGAGCATCTGAATCTCTTCGTAGACCTCTCTGAGGAAACTACGGTAGTAGAGATCATGGCTGAAAAGGACGATAAGGGCAAGGAAAAGATCCTTGAGATGACCATTGAGGAGCTTGACTTATCTGTACGTTCCTTCAACTGTCTGAAGCGTGCAGGTATAAACACTGTCAATGACCTGATAGAGAAGTCTGAGGAAGAAATGATGAAGGTCAGAAACCTTGGTAAGAAATCATTTGACGAGGTCAAGGAGAAGTTACATTCTCTCGGCTATGACCTCAGTTCCGAAGAAGAATAACGTAAGACATTAAATTAAGGAGTTGAACATCTATGCCAGGAAAGAGAAAGCTCGGAAGGCCTACCGACTCGAGAAGAGCAATGCTCAGAGCAATGGTAACATACCTTCTTGAGAACGGTAAGATCGAAACAACTGTAACAAGAGCAAAGGAAGTTTCCGCTATGGCTGAGAAAATGATTACTCTCGGCAAGGCAGGCGACCTTCATTCCAAGAGACAGGCACTTGCTTATGTGACCAAGGAGTCTGTTGTTAAGAAGCTTTTTGACGAGATCGCTCCCTCTTACGAGGGCAGACAGGGCGGCTATACAAGGATCGTTAAGATCGGCCCCCGTCGTGGTGATGCAGCTGAAATGGCTATCATCTCGCTCGTTTGATTACAGATCGAAGACCTATAAAAATGACCGCTTCCCTTCGGGGGAGGCGGTTTTTGTTTTGGGGAAAAAGAAACCGCCCGGCATTCCGGGCGGATAGTGTTAGTCAACAATAAATCTGTTTAGCTCACGTATGGTCATATCAATGGGCTCAATGCCCTTTTCTTTGCAGTAACGGTTCAGCTCACGGTAGTTGTAATGTATATCCTGCACCAAGACCGATGATGTGTACCCGCCTGCTTTTTCAGCGGCTTCGTCAAGTTCTTTCATTTTTTTTATATCTTCGTGCGACATTTTTCATTCCTCCTCAAAGGTGTAAGTGTTCAGAAGCTCTATAGCGTGCTTTTCATCTACAAACATTCTGTATGGGTGAGGGCGACCAAGCAATACAGCCCCGAGCGTTCTTTTGTAATGCTCGACAAGCTCGGTGTTTTTTGCATCTAAAAACAAAAAGCCGCCATAGCCCTTGTCCCATGATATTTGTGCGGCTATTGCAAATAAATGCCCGCCCACGCCGCTGTATTTTCTGCCTTGTCCAAGATTATGCGGGGCGCTTTCGGCAATGTTTACATAAACCGCCATGTCACGTGGAAAATCAGTTACTGCGACAAGCCCCTGTGCTGTGTCATCACCGACAGCGCATAGCTTATATATCTCTGCACTTTCAAGGTCGTCGGCAAGCCAGTTGAAATTCCAGCCCGATAATGATTCAAGCTCGGCTTTGCTTGCTTTTTTGTATATCGTGGGCACAAGCTGCCCTGTCGCTGTTTCTTCAAGGCAGGGGGTAAACTTATCAATAGTAATATCCATTGTTCGCCACCTCAGATACTATTATATCATTTTTTTTCTGTTTGTCAAGCATTGGAAAAGCAGCTCTCGCTATCCTTTGGTTAATATTTTTATAATTCTCACCGAATTATTACACTATTTTACTACTTTCTTATCATAAATGTTAATTGCTATTGCAATTCAGTAAAGAACGTGATATAATAAATATAAGTGTACTACTCTTGAACAGGATCGGGTGATGATAATGCTTTTCGGACATAAGATAATAGCTCTGTGTACCTCACGGGTGTATGATGCGGGGCATCATAGGCTTATAAGGGTGCTTAACGATAACCTGACAAAGTTCAATTACAGGCTGTTTATCTATACCCTCAATACCGATCTCTACTGGAATGAGGAAGCAAATTGTGCCGAAAAGAGCGTGTTTGACCTTATCCCCTACGATAAGATCGACGGCGTTATCATTATGGACGAGAAGATAAAAAGCCGTTCCATCACCGAGCATATAGTTAAGTGTGCAAACGCTTCAGGGCTGCCTGTTATAAGCGTTGACGGTGAGCATAAGGGTGCGCTGACCGTGCGCTTTGACTACGAAAAAGGCTTTGAGAATATGATGCGCCATGTTATCGAGCACCATAAGGTAAAGCGCCCGCATTTTATGGCGGGTATAAAGGATAACTTCTTCTCCGAACAGCGAATGGAAGTATTCAAAAGGGTCATCGCAGAAAACGGTATAGCGTTTGATGAGTCGATGGTGAGCTACGGCAACTTCTGGGCTAAGCCTGCGCAGGCTGCTGCCAAGGAGCTCTGCAAGCGTGAGCAGCTGCCCGATGCGGTGATATGCGCAAATGACGTTATGGCGATAAACGTCTGCGATATCTTCCTCAAAAACGGCATACGTGTGCCGGAGGATGTTATCATTACAGGCTTTGACGGCATAGATGAGGCGCAGTATAACGTGCCCAAGCTCTCGACCGTGAGCACTGACTGGTCGGTGCTGGCAGATGAGCTGAGCAAGGCTGTGCTTGATTACTTCGGGCGTAAAAAGACCGAGGGCGTGATAAATGTTATGCCGCTTTTGATACCCAACGAATCCTGCGGGTGTGAGAGCTTTACGGGCTCAAGCGACACATACCTGAGCAAGCTCAATGACAGCTTCTACCGCTATCAGGACGATGTGAGAAACCTTTACGACATAAGCGTAAGAATGCAGATGAGCCCCGCTGCCGAGCAGGCGGCATGGGTCATCTATGATGAGCTTATGCACGATATGTGCATCATCGTCAAGAAAGAGATATTTGACAGCGAGCATAACTATATACTTGAAGATATACCCGAAAAGGGTCATGCGATAATGTATGATTCATACCGCAGCGACAGGGTGATACGTGATTTTGACAGCAATGAGCTTGCGCCGAACCTTGAAGAGAAGATAAGCGATATCCACCCGCTTATATTCAACGCCCTTGACTATATGGGCAGGAACCTCGGCTATATATGCTTCAGCTTCAAAAACTACGATATAACCGACTATACAAAGACAGCCCAGATAAACAACTCGGTGAGCATGGGGCTCGGGGGCTTTATCAATATGCAGTATCAGCTCTACCTTGCCGATAAGCTGGAGAAGATGTATAAAAACGACAAGCTGACGGGGCTTTATACCAGAACGGGGTATGAGAAGTATTATGAGCAGCTGCTGCGCCGTAATGTTGACAAGAACACCACCCTGACAGTAATAATGTCAGACTTAAATGGCTTGAAGCAGATAAACGACACCTACGGGCATAACGCAGGCGATATAGCCATTTCGGCGGCAGCAAAGGCGCTTGTGAGCTGCACCCCCGATGATGCGGTGTGCGTGCGCTACGGCGGCGATGAGATGGTCGCCCTTATCGCAGGTGAGGTCGATGTTGACAAGATAATAAGCGACATCGACGGGTATCTTGATGAGTATAACAAGCACTCGGGGCTGAAATTTGAGGTTATCACCAGCTGCGGCTCCTTTACCGAAAAGCTGACCCATGACTTTGACCTGCAATACGCCATAAGGCAGGCAGACAGAACGATGTATGAGGTCAAAAAGCGTAAAAAGGGCTTGGCGTAAATAGAAAAAACACAGACTGCAAGGCATTTCCCGCTTTGCAGTCTGTTTTTGTCTTGTATATAACGTCGGTTTGTTGCATATCAAGTGTGCGAATGTTTGTGCTGTTCTTCTCTTGACAAACGCCCCATATAATGCTAACCTGAAAGTAACAAAAGTAGGGGAGAATGTTCTCAGCCGCCGCCGTTTTCCTCTAAAAAGCGCCGTATCTCAGCTGTGAAATCACCGGCGTATTTTCTGCACTTGGCTTCGCCGACACCCGATATGTGCATGAACTCCTCTGCCGTCTTTGGCAGCTTTTCGCACATATCACGCAGCGATGAGTCGTTAAAGATAATGTACGCAGGCATCTTCTCCTCCTGTGCCTTGCGGTTTCTAAGACTTCTAAGCCGCCAGAAAAGCTCGGGGCGTGAGGTCGATGAAGCCACAGCCTTGCCCGCTGCTGAGGGCTTAAGTGCCTTTTCGGGCTTTTTCTTCTGCACCTTCATGGTAACGGGCTTGCGCTCGATGAGTATCGCCCTTGCCCGTGAGGTCAGCTCATATGAGCCGTAGCCGTTTTTGGCTATGCAGCCCTCGCCGTCTAAAAACCTTATCACACGCTTTATCTCTAAAAGCGAGCTGTCCTGCATTATCCCGAAGGTCGATAGCGTGTCAAGCTCAAAGCTCTCTGTTTTGGCATTGGTTTTGCCCTTTAATATGTCGGCTATCACCGTTTCGCCGAATGACAGCTTTCTCTGCGCAAGCCTGTAAACGCAGGATAGCACCTTCTGCGCTTCCACTGTTATGTCTTTGTCTTCAAACTCGCCTATGCAGTTTGAGCAGCCGCCCTTTCCGCCGCAGGTGCAGCTGTTAGGCGCTTTCTCGCCGAAGTAGCGCAGTATGTAGCCCCTGAGACAGTCGGTAGTCATGCAGTATTGCTTCATCTTTGCAAGCCGCTCAAGCTGCCCACGCTTGACGTTTATAAGCGCCCTCTCATCAAGCTCGCCGTCGCTGCTGTCATGCTCAATCATAAAGCGGCAGGTGCGCACGTCCTGCGAATTATAAAGCAGTATGCACTCGCCGGGCGAGCCGTCACGCCCGCAGCGCCCCGCCTCCTGATAATAGCTTTCTATATCCAGCGGCATATTGAAGTGTATCACGAATGATACGTTTGATTTGTCAATGCCCATGCCGAAGGCGTTGGTCGCTACCATTATGCGCTTTCTGTCATAGATGAAGTCGTCCTGGTTCTGGTGCTTTTCCGCATCATCAAGCCCTGCGTGGTAGCGTGTGGCGCTGTAGCCCTCGCTTATAAGCCGCTCGCATATGTCCTCAACATTCTTGCGTGAGGTGGCGTAGATTATGCCGCTCTTGTCAGCGTTGCGTGCAAGAATGCCCACAAGCGTCTGATACTTGTCGGGCGGGCGCTCCACCCCGAAGAAGAGGTTTTGCCTGTCAAAGCTCGTGACCACCAGCTCGGGCGCTTGCAGACCGAGCATCGCTATTATGTCGTCCTTTACCCTGCTTGTCGCCGTTGCGGTGAATGCCGAGATGATAGGCCGCCTGCGCAGCTGTGAGATGAATTCGGGTATGCGCAGGTACGAGGGTCTGAAATCCTGCCCCCACTGTGATACGCAGTGCGCCTCGTCGACCGTCACCATTGCTATGTCGGCGTTCCTTGCAAAGTTAATAAACGCCGGTGTCAGAAGCCGCTCGGGCGCACAGTATATGAACGTGAACGCCCCACGGGCTGCCATGTAAAGCGCCCTGCTGTATTGCTCGGCGGTAAGCGAGCTGTTTATGTAAGCTGCCCGCACGCCGCAGCTTATAAGGGCGTTGACCTGATCCTTCATCAGCGAGATGAGGGGCGATACTACGATGGTTATTCCCCGCATGAGCAGTGCAGGCACCTGATAGCATATGCTCTTGCCTGCCCCTGTGGGCATTATGCCCAGGGCATCACGCCCTGAAAGTATGGCATCTATCAGCACCTCCTGCCCCTCACGGAAGCCGTCGTGCCCGAAATAATCACTCAGGACTGAGTATTTATCCATTC
>JAFYET010000357.1 GCA_017544125.1 Ruminococcus sp.
AGGCATAGAAGCCGATAGAACCGGTGCCTTCCTGTATTACGACCTCTTCAAGCCCGCTGTCGCCGAAAGCATCGCTTATCTCCTCAACGCCGCCCGAGATGGTGGCTTTTTTAAGTGAGCCGCAGTCCCAGAAGCAGTTGCTGCCGATATACTCTACCGTGTCGGGCATCTCAATGCTTTCAAGGGAGGTACAGCTCCAGAATGCGCCGTTGCCGAGGGAGGTTATGCCGTCCTTCAGGGTCACGGTCTTCAGGTCTGCGCAGAACATAAAGGCGTAGTCGTCAATATACTCCACCGATGCGGGAATCTCAATGCTTTTAAGCCCCGTGCCGCTGAAAACAAAGCTTTTTATAGCCCTGAGCTTTGAGGGGAGGGTGACGCTTGTGAGCGCCGTGCACCTGCAGAAGGCGTTTTCGGTGATGTTAGTCACGCTGTCGGGGATAGTCACTGAGGTGAGACTGGCGTTGTCATAAAAGGCATTCTCGCCGATGCTTGTGACCTTTTTGCCGCCGAGAGTCTCGGGTATAGCCAAAACAGTGGCTGCACCTGTATATTCGGTTATCTCTGCTGTGCCGTCCTCAAGCAGGGTATAGGTAAAGCCGTTTTCAGAGAGCGCCTGCGCCATGAGAGCCACGCCGCCGCTCACTGCCCCATTGGGCATAGCCGCCGCCGAGCCGAAGACGAGTGCTAATGCGCACAAAGCGCTGAAAATTCTCTTTTTCATAAACTTAACTTCCTTTCGGGTAGATTGGTTGATACTATTATACCCCAAATGTCCCTCAATGTCAACAAAAAACCCCCGAAAAGCCCGGGGGTCAGTATATGTGGCTTTACACAGCCCAGCCTGCGAGGCGCTGTCTCATGATGAGAACGTCAAGAATATCCACCTTGCCGTCGCCGTTTGCATCGGCGGCGCTCGAATTTATTCCGACATTCCAGCCGGCTAAGCTCTGCCTGAGGAGCAGCACGTCCTTGATGCTCATATTGCCGTCACCGTCAACGTCGCCCGGTTTGCCCTCGTCGAGGGCAATGAAGGTGAAGCCATGGTCGTTGGCGTATTCTTCGGCGGCGGTGTTACGGTAGCCGTAGATGGTGAAGTTCTTATTATCCTCCGATGTCCAGTTATAACAGCCAAATGTATTCCAATCATTGATAGCTATAACACTTTTGGGGATAGTTGCACTTTTTAGGTTGGCACAATTATAGAATGCACTCGAACCTATCATGATAACACCGTCAGGAATGGTTATGTTTGTGAGCCTTTTGCAGCCGGTGAAAGCATAATCATTTATCCAGACTGTTTCGTCGGAAATGACCGCTGTCGTTTTACCCCGGGGACATACAACTAAATTATCTCCGCTCAGAGGAATACCGTTATAGGTGTAATCGGGAGTATAATTACTTCCGTTTGAATAAAGGATACCGTTCTTTGAGTAATAAATCTCGTGTTCGGGGTCAACAGTGATCGTGGTAAGATTATCTCCTGAAAATGCAGAATTATAGAAGTTGTCAAAGCCTATACAGTTTTTTGGAAGATTTATACTTGTTTTATATTCAGGGCAGCAGATAAGGTATAGATTATCGCAGCCCATGTCATAATGATCTACATCATACAATGCCCCGTCGATCAAAGTGAGTGTATTGTTTTCATCGTCAATAATTATGTTTCTCAGCTTTTTACAGCCATTAAATGCGTTTTCATACATTCGGGCGTTCTTTCCGATATACACAGTTTCAAGATTTGTGCAATCACCAAAGGCATTATACCCGACATAGGTTACACCGTCAGGGATAGTTATGGTTGAAAGGCTTTCACAACCACAAAATGCTGACATACCTATACTTGTGCAGCTGTCAGGTATTTTGACTGTTTTCAAGCTGCTGCAATCACCAAACGCCCCATCACCTATTTCTGTTACGCCGTCGGGAATGGTAATGCTTGTGATGTTTTCATTAGAACATCCGGCGATCTGTGTGACGGGTCTTTTCCCAATAGCAGACGGTATGACCAATTCTGTATCAGAGCCCATATAATAATCTATCCTTATAGTATTATCATAAAGAACGGTATAACCGTAATCGCTTAATACCATAAACTCAAACCCGTTTTCTTTTGCGTATGTCTCGGCAGCTGAATCCGGTTCTCCGTAAATAGTATAGCCATCAAGCCCATAGTATTTCTTGGTTGAGGTTTCATTATAGTAGCCAAAAGCGCATTTCCCGATGCTGGTGACATTCCCAGGGATAGTTATGGTTCTTGAATACGGCCCGTATAATACATCATCAGATGAGGAATGGATATGAAAGGCATAATCGCCAATGGTTTTAACACCGCTGCCTATGGTAATGCTCTCAAGCTTGCTACAATCCCAAAATGCACCGCGACCAATGCTTGTCACACTGTCGGGGATAATTATACTTGTAAGACCGCAGCTCTCAAAAGCGCCAACACCAATGGTTTTGACACCGCTGCCGATGGTTATTTCTTCAAGACTGCCGCAATTAATAAAAGCACTGTCGCCTATTTCGGTGACACTTGACGGAATGGAAACGCTTTTCAAGCCGCACTCTCCGAACGCTTCTTTGCCGATGGTTTTAACGCTGCTGCCGATAGTTACTTCTTCAAGATTCAAGCAGCTAAAAAAAGCACCATCGCATATTTCGGTAATGCTTGACGGCATAGAAACGCTCATAATACGGTAATTACCAGAAAAAGCAGAAGCCCCGATACTTGTGACCTTTTTGCCGCAGAGCTCAGACGGTATAGTCAAGCTGCTTTTGCTGCCATAATAACCGGTCAGCTGTATTGTGTTGTCTTTCTGTGTTTTATATGTATACACGTCCGGATCCGAAGCTGTGTTTGAAATATTATACCCTATCAGACTCGTCCATGCCGTGTCCGGCATAATAACAGTTTTCAGCTCTGTGCAGCCTGAAAAAGCATGGATAGACACATCTGTGACACTTTCAGGGATAGTGACCTTTGTGACATCGGTAAAGGTCACTTCGGTTCCTTCTTCATGCCATTTGCCGTCTTCTTTAAAAGCGCCTGAATTTATTGCAACAACGCTTTTGTTATCTATAACGGAAGGCACAGTGACCTCGGGGGCAGACCCTATGTATTTAGTTATCATAATGCCGCCGTTATCAAGCACCTCGTACTCATAATCGCCATACGTCTGAGCCACAGCCGTCATCACCGTGTCAAGCGACAAGCCCCCCTCGGGCAGGGCTGCCGCAGAGCCGAAAACAAGCGCTGCTGCCGCAATGAATGATACTATCCTTTTCATATGAATACTCCTTTCGGGTAGATTTGTTGATACTATTATACCCCAAACGCCCCATAATGTCAACAAAAAAAACCCCCGAAAAGCCCGGGGGTCAGTATGTGGGTGCTTTACACAGCCCAGCCTGCGAGGCGCTGCCTTATTAGCAGCACATCTAAGATGCTTATGGAATTATCGCCGTTGTAATCGGCATTTACGGGGTCGATATTCACAGCCCAGCCTGCAAGGTGCTGCCTTATAAGCAGAACGTCCATGATATCCACCTTGCCGTCGCAGTTGACATCGCCCTTTTTGTACTCAAACGGCGTGCCCGGCTCGGTTGTGCCGTCATAGATATAGCCGCTGTGCGGAACGGTATCGGTGTTCCGGTCAACGCCGAGGGTCTTGACATAGTCTTCGGTCAGGCGCATAGCGTTCATCACGCTATTGTCGAGCAGCCCCTGTTCTGTCATGGCTGCAACTTCATCGTAGTAGCTGTAGCCCAGGTCGGAATACACCGAGCTGTCGGCTTTCCACACCTTGTCGGTGCTGTTGTAGAAGAAAGGCACGTTCATTTTCCTGTATGATACCGAAACATCGCTGTATTCGTAGATGTATTTTCCCTTCTCCTTATCATAGCCCTTGTAGGTCTTTTTGCAGGTGACTACGGGGAAGGAATAGTCTTTGAGGATAAGGTTTGCCGTGGGGTGGTCTTCAAACTTTGCACCGTGAACATAGCGCTCCCACTTGTCAACATAGCGCCCGTCCACCCATGTGTTGGAGGCATAGCCCAAGTTGCCGCTCCAGTATATCTCCGAGCCGTTGGTGCCTGCGGTATCTGTAAAAAAGTAACTGCCGTCGCCCTTTTGGTAGAGATATGAGTAGGTATATGACTGGCTGCCGTAAATGCTGTTTATGCTTATCATTCTTGTCCAGGAGCCGTCACCGACTCTGTCCCACACCTTTTTCCAGGTAAGTGCGTTCTCACGGGGAACGTCATCTTCCATCTCTGTCTTTGAATAGTCATTGAGCAGCGCTTTCGCACTTTCCAAAGTCATATTCAGCTCATCACCGTCAAAGGTGAATTTCTTTATTATCTTGTCTTCACTTATCTGCTTACCCTGACCGATGCCCTGCCCGCCGTAGCTTTTGGTTTCGCCGTTACAGGTGACATTTATGATGTAGTGAGCATTGCTGTCCCACTTATAAGTCGCTGAGGGGTCGAGCTTTTTGGCGACAGTACCCATCACGCTCGGGAAGCCTATCGAGTCATAGCGGTAAGGGTAAATAGCCGTAGCGAAAAGGTTTTTGCCGTTTCTGCGTGAGTAGGGGCTTTGTATGTAGAAGGTCTGGTCTGCGTGGGGGGAAGTAGACATTGCCCAGTTTTCCGATGACTTGTAAAGCTCACCTCTTATGCTCGAACCGCTGTAAAGGCATATAGATGAAAAGCCTTTCTGCACGGCGGACATATTATCAAAAAAGCCGTTGTCCTTTGACGAGTAGGTCTCAACAAGGTAGTCGGTGCTGCTTGTCAGCCTGGGGAGCGTTATGGAAACGCCGGTATCCAGCCACTTGTAATAGCCCACCGTTCTGTAGGACTTTGTGCTGATGGTGCCGCTTGATGAGCTGATCGTCTCGGTGATAGTGCCTATGTTTGCGCTCTCGCCTGCGTTTCTCAGCTGGTTGTACTCAGAATAGGTTATCTCCTTTTTCTGCTGCATCACTACCTCGCCGCCGTCGGTATTTGAGCCTGTGAAGATATAACCGCCATTGACCCTGCCCGTGTCTTTATTCTCGTAATCTACATCGGCGTAAAGGTTAAGCTGCTCGTCCCACGAATCGTAGTCGATAGCGATAGAGCCGTAAGCGCCATCGGCGGCATACACAGAGCTCTTGTCAACAAAACGAACGGAGAACGGGTCGGGGTTTTCTGTTTTGACAAAGAAATACTGGTTGATAGGCGACAGCAAAGGCGTTACCGTATAGCTGTAATCAGCCGCCGTCTTATCCTCGGCAACAGCTGTAACATCAGCAAGCAGTGACACCTGCGGCAGTGCTGCCGTCATCACCCCTGCCGTCAGCAGGGCAAATAGTCGTTTACACTTCATAGCTTTTCCTCCTTGATATATATTCCCATTATATAGAATATACCACACCTTTTTGCATATGTCAATGCAAATATATTATGCCAAAAAGCAAAAAACCGCCCCGAAAGGCGGTTTTGCTGTTTTATACTATTCGGCTTACACAGCCCAGCCTGCGAGTGACTGCCTCATGACCAGCACGTCAAGAATATCCACATTGCCGTCGCCGTTAATGTCAGCAGCTGTCATGTCGATATCGACGTTCCACCCTGCGAGCCGCTGGCGGAGGAGGAGCACGTCCTTGATGCCCATTTCACCGTCGCCGTCAACATCGCCGGGGTCGTTCAGGGCTATGAACTTTATGTCGTATTTTTTAGCATATTTCTGTGCGGCAGAGCCCTTGTAGCCGTAGATCTTCGCACCGGATACTTTTACATAATTCTGCCCGTCCTTATAGTAGCCGTATGCGTACTTGCCAATGGTGGTGACGCTCTTCGGGATAGTTATCGACTTAAGCTTTTTGCACCCGATGAACGTTTCAAGTTCTATTGTTTCAAGCCCTTCGTGAAGAGTGACAGATGAAAGTCCCGAGCAGTCATAGAAACAATAGTATTTTATCGTTTTTACACTTTTGGGTATATCTATGCTCGTAAGCTTTACGCAGCGCTCAAACGCACCTATGCCTATCTCGGTCACGTTTTTGGGTATTATTATGCTTTCAAGTGATGAGCAGTCTGCAAAACCGGTTATTTTTCTGACAGACTCGGGTATGTCGATAGTTTTTAATGATTCACATTTCCAGAAAGAGTCATTATCTATTTGTAGTAATTGCGCAGGCAGCTTTACCTTTTCAAGCTTTGAGCATAAGCTGAACATCTCGCCAAAGCCAAGAGTATCAAGCGAGTCGGGCAGCTCAATCTCTTTGAGCTTTTTGCAGTTATGGAACACAGCATGACCGCAGTAAGTAAGAGTAGATGGCAGCTTTATGCTCACAAGAGCTGTACAGCCGCTGAAGCAGGAGTGGTTGATAAGCGTTACACCTTCGGGTATAACTATTGATTTGATCTTTGTTTTGCCATAGAAAACTTTTTCACTCAGCGATTCTACGGGCTTGCCGTCTATTGTAGACGGAACTACCACATCTGTTACGGATTTCTTTTTGTATTTGAGTATATTTATATACCCACCGTACGAATTGTTGATGACCTCGTATTTGTATTCATCGTTTTCACGAGTTTCGATCTCGGTATCTGCCTGTGCTGTAATTGCCAATTGGGGGATGATGCTGCTGCCCTTTGGCAGTGCTGCCGCTGTGCCGAGTGTGAGTGCTGCTGCTAAAATCAGTGACAATGCTTTTTTCATAGTGGCTCATTCTCCTTTACGGTCTCGGGGTGGTGTTAACGAGGCTATACTCCCTCATTATAATTAGTTGATTTGATTATATCACAAGCGGTATGTTTTGTCAATATAAATTACTATTTATTTTCTGATGTATTACAGCATTTTAGCTGCCAAAACAAAAAGAGCTGCCCTTTCGGACAGCCCTTTGGATAAGCGTAATATAAATTACTTGAGCTCAACAGTAGCGCCGGCAGCCTCGAGCTTAGCCTTGATATCCTCAGCGTCAGCCTTGGAAGCGCCCTCCTTGATAGCCTTAGGAGCAGCCTCAACGAGCTCCTTAGCCTCCTTAAGACCAAGACCGCAGATCTCCTTAACAGCCTTGATAACGCCCATCTTAGCGTCGCCGAAGGAAGCGAGGATTACGTCGAACTCAGTCTTCTCAGCAGCAGCAGCAGCACCGCCAGCAGCGGGAGCAGCAGCGATAGCAGCTGTTACACCGAACTCCTCCTGGATTGCGTCTACGAGCTCCTTGAGCTCGAGAACGGACATTGCTTTAACTTCTTCAATGATATTTGTGATCTTCTCAGATGCCATGATAATTAACTCCTTTTCATTAGATTATAATTAAATGTGTTGCGTGGGGCAGCCCCCCTACGCTGCTAAGCCGCAATTAAGCAGCCTCGCCCTCCTTCTTGTCTGCAACTGCCTGAAGTGTAGCTGCGAGCTTCTGGATAGGACCCTGAAGCGAGCCGACGAGCTGTGCAAGAAGTGTCTCCTTGGAAGGGATCTTGGACAGAGCCTGAACGCCTGCAGCGTCATAGATCTCCTCACCGATGTAGCCTGCCTTGAGGTTGAAGATCTCTCTCTCCTTAACGCTCTCTGCGAACTTACCGAGTATTCTTGCGGGAGCTGTCTGATCGTCATTAGAGATAGCGATAGCAGTTGTGCCCTCGAGAACGCCGGTGATGCCCTCAAGACCTGCATTCTGGAATGCAAAGCGGAGGATAGAGTTCTTCTCAACGAAGTAGCTGATGCCAGCCTCACGAAGCTCCTTACGCAGCTTAGTATCCTCCTCAACAGTGATACCCTTGTAATCAACGAGTACGCCTGCAGCGGAATTCTTTAGCAGCTCGGTGAGCTTATCGACCTTTTCCTTCTTAGCGGCTAAAACCTTTTCACTTGCCATTTTCTGATTTCACCTCGTTTGTTTGTAATCTCACAAACGCATCAAAAAGCCCCTTTTCATCAAAAGACAAAAAGGGACGATAAAAAGCAGTTTATAAGTGCCTTTGTCTCCTCGACAGGATTTACGCTTTTTACAGCACCTGTTGTCTTTAGATACGAATGCGAAATATATTATAGCACATAACCACAGCTTTGTCAAGCGTTTTCGGGTGAATAGGGGAAGTTTGTTGATATTTAACAATAGTACAGGGAATATTGATAGGGGAATGTGATGATAGTTGCTAAGATAAATTGGGATTTATCAATGCATAATGCATAATTCATAATGCATAATGAAGGTGTCGGCTTGTGCCGACAATATGGCCATTCGGCCTTCTCTCGGCGGCATTTTTCGCTTATCAAAGCAATTTCGTGGGAATAAAAGCCCGAATGGGCATCCGTCCTGCGTAGCAGGACACATCAATTATGCATTATGAATTATGCATTATGCATTACTACGTAAATCCCAATTTGTCTTTTCGCAGTATTTAATTGACAATCCTTAGTGTCTGTGCTATACTATATATATAATAGTACAGCGCAAATCAAGCTAAAAGAAAAGATTTACAAAAAATTCATATAAACACTTGACAAAGGTGTGTGGCTTGTAGTATAATAGATATACCTCTTATTGAGGTCTATTTTTTTGCGCCGTTTTTTCGGCGTGAGGTGATAACAGGCCTCAAATCCTCTGGAAAGGTTCCAAAGGAGTGCAGGGAGCTGATCTGCCCTGCATTATGAGGGAGGCAGACTGTATGCCCTTTTCGTTCTAAGGGCAGGCAAATTTCGTCAGGAGGTGCCGAAAATGAGAGTTAAGATCACACTCGCCTGCACAGAGTGCAAGCAGAGAAACTACAACACAAAGAAGAACAAGAAGAACGACCCCGACAGGCTCGAGATGAACAAGTACTGCAAATTCTGTAAGAAGCATACTCTTCACAAAGAGACTAAGTAATTGCGGGAGGGCTTAGAAATGGCTAAGGACACTAACGCAAAAAAGGGCAAGGAGGTTTCCGCCAAGAAAAAGGGCGGTATCTCCAAATACTTCAGAGACCTTAAGTCTGAGCTCAAAAAGGTAGTATGGCCGTCAAGAAAGCAGGTAGTCAACAATACAGGCGTTGTTCTGGTGACTATGGCTGCACTCGGTCTTTTCCTTGCAGGCGTGGATCTGGGTCTTGGTCAGTTACTTGACCTTGTTCTGAAGATCGGCAGCTGATAGGGCTGTCATGTGTCAGAGGGCTGGCACACAAAGGTTTTTGATGACATTTTTAAGAGGAGGCAGGCTTTATGTCACAGGCTAAATGGTATGTTGTTCACACCTATTCGGGTTATGAGAATAAGGTAGCTGAGAATATTGAAAAGGTCGTTGAGAACCGTAAGCTGCATGAGCTTATCGAGGAGGTAAGGATACCTACCGAGATGGTTTCCGAGCTGAATAAAGACGGAAAGACGGTTCAGGCAGAGAGAAAGCTGTTCCCCAGCTATGTGCTCGTGAAAATGGTAATGACAGATGAGAGCTGGTATATCGTAAGAAATACCAGAGGTGTCACAGGCTTCGTAGGCCCCGGGTCAAAGCCCGTTCCGCTCACCGAGAAGGAAGTAGCGGCGCTCGGCGTTGACAGAGGCGGCAAGGCAGTTGAGGTGACATTCAAGGTCGGCGACAGCGTAAATGTCATCGGCGGCTCGTTTGACGGCTTTGTGGGCAGAGTTACTGCTATCGACACTGAGGCTCAGACCGCAGAGGTAGTGGTTTCGATGTTTGGCAGAGAGACACCCGTATCACTTCCGCTTTCACAGATAAAGGCTGAGGAGTAAGCGTAAAAGACATAGGCAAAGAGGAAAGTTAAGTAATGCTTTCCGTAAAGTGGGAGAGTTGTACTTACCACACAGCTCGCCTTACCACAAATTATGGAGGTGCGTAAAATGGCACAGAAGGTAGTAGGCTATATAAAGCTTCAGATTCCCGCAGGAAAGGCAACACCTGCTCCGCCGGTTGGTCCTGCACTCGGTCAGCACGGCGTTAACATCATGGCATTTACAAAGGATTTCAACGAGAGAACAAAGAACGACATCGGTCTTATCATTCCTGTTGTTATCACAGTATATGCTGACAGATCATTCATATTTATAACAAAGACTCCGCCTGCAGCAGTCCTTATAAAGAAAGCCTGCAAGATAGAGAGCGGTTCGGGCGTTCCGAACAAGACAAAGGTAGCTACGATCACAAAGGATCAGATAAAGGCTATCGCAGAGCAGAAGATGCCCGACCTTAATGCAGCAAGCATTGAGACAGCTATGAGCATGATCGCAGGTACCTGCAGATCTATGGGCGTTGTAGTAGAGGACTAACAGACAACTTCGTTTTTAACGGAGCGTGGGAGGAAATTTCCGCTATCACCACTTAAAGGAGGATTTTTTAATGAAACATGGCAAGAAGTATGTCGATTCTGCCAAGCAGATCGACAAGGCTAAGTTATATGATGCCCCCGAAGCACTTGATCTTGCAGCTAAGGGCGCAAAGGCAAAGTTCGATGAGACTATTGAGGCTCATATCCGTCTGGGCGTTGACTCCCGTCACGCTGACCAGCAGGTAAGAGGCGCTGTTGTACTTCCTAACGGTACAGGTAAGAGCATCAAGGTGCTCGTATTCTGCAAGGAAGACAAGTACGAGGCTGCACAGGCAGCAGGCGCTGAGTATGTAGGCGGCATGGATCTCGTTGAGAAGATCCAGAAGGAAAACTGGATGGATTTCGACGTAGTTATCGCTTCACCTGACATGATGGGCGTTGTAGGCCGTCTCGGTAAGGTGCTTGGTCCC
>JAFYET010000358.1 GCA_017544125.1 Ruminococcus sp.
AGCGAAGCGAGGCGCACCAACCTCCCCTTAGGGGAGGTGCCTGCGAAGCAGGCGGAGGGGATAGCACCCGAGCGCTGTTTGCTAAAGCCCCACTCTCTCGTTCCCAGAGCGTGCAGTTCGGGGGCTTTCGGTATCAGCTCTGCTGATACCAGCGCCACCCGAACCCCTTCGGGCTGTTGGCTGCCCTACAACTTCCAATTTATCACTCCCCTCCCCCTTGACAAATGCAATACTCTGTGCTATACTTATATCAAACATATGAATACTTGTTCATATGTTTCGTGCAAATCAATAAAAATCACTCCCCCGCTGCCGTGATTTTTTATGTATTACACTATTGACATATGCCCGTAGATAGGGTATAATAAGTATAGTTAGTTAAGGCTAACCGCAAAAGAATGAACGAAAGGGGTAGTTTTTATGTTTCTTGAAATAAAGGGCATTAAAAAGAGCTTCGGTGAGGGCGAGAGCAGAGTTGAGGTGCTAAAGGGCATAGATGCCGAGATAGAAAAAGGCGAATTCTGTGTGCTTTTAGGTCCCTCGGGGTCGGGTAAATCAACACTGCTCAATATCATAGGCGGTATCGACTCGGCGGATGACGGCTATATCTCCATAAACGGCGAAAAGACTAAGGATATGAACGAAAAGGCGCTGACACTCTACAGGCGTAAGCACTTAGGCTATATCTTCCAGATGTATAACCTTATTCCTAACCTTAATATAAAGGAGAATATCGAGGTGGGCGCTTACCTTTCAGACAGCCCTCTCGATGTTGATGAGCTTTTAAAGGCTCTCGGGCTTTATGAGCACAGGCATAAGCTGCCGAACCAGCTCTCGGGCGGTCAGCAGCAGAGAACGGCTATCGGCAGGGCTGTTATCAAAAACCCCGATATACTGCTTTGCGATGAGCCCACAGGTGCGCTGGATTTCAAGACATCAAAGGAGATCTTAGGCGTTATCAGCGACCTTAATCAGAAATACGGCTCGACAGTGATCATGGTAACGCATAACGACGCTATCAAGAATATGGCTGACAGGGTCATCAAGCTGCGTGACGGCGTTATAAGAAAGAACTACACTAACGAAACTAAGCTCACGGCGCAAGAGCTTGACTGGTAATAACGGGAGGGCAATGCTATGAAAAACCCACTCAACAAACGCCTGCCGAGGGAGCTTAGGGGCGAGCTGCCCAAGTATCTGATAATCTTTCTCTTCTTTGTGCTGTGTATATCGGCAGTATCGGGCTTTTTGGTTTCTGATAACAGCCTGCAAAAGGCAAATGAAGAGAGCTATGATAAGTTTAAGATCGAGGACGGCTATTTTGAATATAAAGACCTCCCCTCCGACGAGGTGCTTAAAAAGATAGAAGACGAGGGCAAGATAAAGCTCTTTGCCAATTTCTATAAAGACGAGAAGGTGCAGAGCTTTAAGGAAAACGACTCCACCTTCCGTGTTTACGCAAACAGGGAGGAGATAGATTTAGTTGACCTGCTCGAGGGCGATATGCCGACAGCTGATAACGAGCTCGGCATTGACAGGCTATTTGCCAAGAACCACGACCTGAAAGTCGGCTCAACAATAACCTTTGCCGATAAAGAGTATAAGATAACCGGCATAGTCGCACTTTCCGATTACTCGACCCTCTTTGAGAATCCCTCGGATATGATGTTTGACAACGATAAGTTCGGTGTCGGCATCGTCACAAAGGAGAGCTTCTCTGAAATAAGAGATGACCACATTCACTATAATTACAGCTACTTCTATAACTCCCGCCCTGACAGGAACGACGATAAAGAGTGCAAGGAAAAGGCAGAAAAGCTGCTCGAAACTCTCTCAGCCTGCGGCGAGCTTGAAGAGTTCGTGCCTGAGTTTACAAATCAGGCGATAATCTTCGCCCCCAATGACTTCGGCGGCGATGAAACGATGATAACCATATTCCTCTATATAATCATCGTGATACTTGCATTCGTTTTCTCAATAACAATATCAAACACCATAACCAAGGAAGCCTCGGTAATAGGCGTGCTGCGTGCATCGGGCTATACAAGGGGCGAGATGCTGCGCCACTATATGATAATACCCATGCTCACCCTTTCAGCGGGTGCGATAGTCGGCAATATTCTCGGCTATACCGTGTTCAATGATATATTTGCACAGAGCTACCTTGCAAGCTACTCGCTCGTCAGCTGGGAGATAGTGTTCACACCCAATGCTTTTATAAAGACCACCGTTGTGCCCTTCGTGCTGATGTTCCTTATAAACCTTATTATGCTCAGCGCAAAGCTAAAGCTCTCTCCCCTGCGCTTCCTACGGCATGACCTAAAGAAAAACAGCCGCAAAAAGGCATTCAGGCTCAACACCAAAATGCCTATCATGCTGCGCTTCAGATTAAGGGTCATCTTCCAGAATATACCCAACTTCGTTATCATATTCATAGGCATATTCTTTGCCGAGTTCATTATGATGTTCGGGCTTATCTTTGAACCGATGCTCGATGCTTTTCAGGATAATACGACCAACAACCTGCTTGCCGATTACCAGTATGTGCTCAAAGCCCCCGTACCCACCGAAACAGAGAGCGCCGAGAGCTGCATAACCGCATCATTGCAGACGATAGGCGAAAAGACAGGCAATATCGACGAGGACGTTTCTATCTACGGTGTCGAGAAAAAGAGCAAATACGTTGACCTGACATCAGAAAAGGGCAAAGTCGATATTTCAAGCGCCTACCATAAGAAATACAGTGTCGATATAGGCGATACTATCGAGCTTAAGGATAAATACTCAGACAAGACCTATGAATTTGAGGTGGGCGGTATCTACGACTACCCTGCCATAATCGCCGTGTTTATGGATAAGAGTATGCTCGCCGAGACGCTTGACTATGAAGAGGGCTACTTTAACACCTACTTCTCAAATAACGAGATAAAGGATATAGATGAGAAATTCATCTCCACCCGCATAACCGTGACAGAGCTTACAAAGACCTCACGCCAGCTCAAACGCTCAATGGGCAGCCTTATGAAGATATTCACCGTGTTCGGCGTTATAATCTTCGTGCTTGTCATCTACCTGCTGGCAAAAATAATCATCGAGAAAAACACCCAGTCTATCTCGATGACAAAGATACTCGGCTATAATAACGGCGAGATAAATTCTCTGTATATCCACACCACGAGCTTTGTGACGGTGATCTCGCTCGTGCTTAGCCTGATTTTGGGCGACAGGCTGCTTGCCGTGGTAATGTTTGAGGCGTTCAAGAGCTACTCGGGCTGGTTTGAATACAAAATGGCTCTCTCGGTAGCACTAAAGACCCTCAGCCTCGGCGTGGCGACTTACCTCTTTGTTGTGCTGATACTCAGCCGCAAGGTAAAGCACATCCCCCTCGACGAAGCACTCAAAAACGTGGAATAAGACCAAGAGTTACACTTTCCATATACAACCCCTTATAGGGCAAGCCCCCCGCTCTCTTATGAGAACGGGGGGCTTGTTGCGCAGCGGCATATATTCAATATCATCGCCGCAGGCGATACCTTAATTATTCATTATTCTTTATTCTTTTAGGGCGTATACCCGCTTCCCTTCATCGCCTTTTTCCTCTCGTACATCAGCCTGTCAGCCCGTACAAAAACATCATTGAAGCATAAGTCCTGCCCCTGAATAAAGTCTGATATGCCCATGGCTATCATCGCCTGTGACGGGTCAAGGGGGTTGTTCATAAGGGTGTTGAACACATCGCATATCTTGGCTCTGTTGTTGTAGTCTTCGTATTCAAGTATCGCTGCGAACTCGTCACCGCCTATGCGGAATACCGGGCTGTGTTTGAAATGGTTGCATATGAGCATACAGCCCCTGGTTATCAGCTTGTCGCCCTGCTCGTGTCCGTATTTGTCGTTTATGGTCTTAAGGTCATTTATGTCAAATACCGCAACTGCAAAGCCGCCTGTGCTCTTGCCCTTTATCTCTGCGTCCTTGCGCTCCTCCGCCTCAGCGTAGGCGAGCTTGCTCTTTACCCCCGTCAGCGGGTCTCTGTATGCAAGCAGACGGGCGTTTTTAAGCTCCTCGTACTGCTGCTTTTCACGCTCTAAGGCTTTTTCAATGCGC
>JAFYET010000359.1 GCA_017544125.1 Ruminococcus sp.
CTCGGTATCAACGAGAGTAACTGCGGGTATATTGAAGCAATCGAGCATTCTTATAAATCTTGCGAGCTTTGCGCTGTCGTGAACTGTGAGCTTATCCTTAGTCTTATTTGTAGCGAGCACACCTACGCAGCTGCCGCCGAGGGAAGCAAGTGCTGTAAAGGAAGACTTACCGAAATCAGCATAAAGCTCCTTTACCGAGCCCTCATCGAAAATTGCCTGAGCCTGGGAAAGAGCATCATCGCCAAAAGCAGCAGTGGGCTCTTCAAACTCATACATGGGAACGGGTGCAAGGTTATTCTGCGGAACTCTGCCAAGCAGGCTCTTAACAGCTGCGAATGCAGAAGCATCATCATCTGCCACGAGAGCAGCAACGCCTGTATCAGCTGCGTGCTGTGCAAGATCCTTGATACCCGAATTAGGTGAAACATAAAGCTCACTTTCCTTGGTGACTACCACAAAGTCCGCATTAACTGCGAGCATAGCTGCTGCGCCTGCGCAGACACCGCACACTACCGAAACGGTAGGCACAACGCCCGAGAGGTTAGCGCTCTTTAAAAACAGCTCACCGTAAGCGGAAAGTGATGTAAGTGCATCAGAAACATCAGCGCCGTAAGAATCATAGATACCCACAACAGGTGCACCTGTCTCAGCAGCAAGTGAATAGAGCTTGCTTATCTTATCTGCGCCCTCCTTGGTGAGAGCACCGCTTTTAGCAGAAATATCCTGTGAAAAAGCATAAACGGGCACGCCGTCAACATAGC
This sequence comes from Ruminococcus sp., assembly GCA_017544125.1. Lineage (GTDB taxonomy): Bacteria > Bacillota > Clostridia > Oscillospirales > Ruminococcaceae > NK3A76. Next base: position 762 of record JAFYET010000359.1, read on the forward strand.
CGAATGCCGTTACAACGCCCGAGAGAGCGTCGCCTGACTTGACAAAGCGGCCGGTCTCGGTGAACCTCCCGTCATCAAACAATAATGTAAGTCTGCTGACTGCCTTCTGCGATGCGCCGGAGAGCGCTTCAAGCTCGGCAGCCGAACTCAGCTTAATAGACATACAGATCTCCTCCGTTAATTATTTTTGCATAATCATACACTTTAATTATACTCTTTTTCGTCTGACATATCAAGTGGCAAAGGGTAATTTCGTTAAATTTTACTTTTAGTTCACAATTAAGCCCATACAAAAAGCCCGGGGGCGCACCCCGGGCTTGATGATTCATATACTATGCCGTCTTAGCCGCAGCATCTTCATTGAAAGTAAACTGTATCTCCAGTGTATTTACAGCATCTGTCTTTTTGAGCGGCATGGGAACTGCCGTTGCACCCTCGGTAGCGCCTCTTGCATCACGGGGCAGCTCATCGACCCATGCGTTATAGAGGTTTACTCTTGTGCAGGTGCCGTCATCGGAAGCGGTGTAGTAGCCTGTTGCAAGTTCATACTCATTGCCGTTTATAAGCACCTTGTTTATAGTCACGGTGCAATTCGGGAACAGGTCTTCTGCATTTGAAATGCCAAGTGCCGAGAAAGCCACGCCCTTCGCAGCGCCGCAGCTTGTAAAGTCGAGCTTGACAGTATAGTCGCCGCTGCCTGTTATCTCAACATTAGTCGCCTCAACGCCTGCTGTACATGAGGTGGGGTCATAATCATCGCCCACGCTGTATGTCTTTGTATAATCTTCACTCTGGAACATTATCCACGCTATAGCCTTGTTCTCATCGGGCATGAGCACACCGCTGTCAACAGCCTCATTCTGAACAGCTGCGAGAGCATCGTCGATTACCTTCTGTGCGTTCTGTTTTACCTCATCATCGGACAGGTCTTTCTGCTTTGAGTATGCGTGGTCTGCAAAAAGCTGCTTCATCTCGGCGTTGGGAATATCACATTCAAGCCTCTGGTAAAGGTTATTGCAGTCCCAGAGCATGGGGCAGAAGTTATAAAGGTCACAGTTTGCAAGGAAGTTAGTATAGAACTTGCCGGTGTCATTCTTAGGCTCTGAGCCGTTTGTAAGGACAGCATACTCGCCTATTACAACGCCGTAGCCTGCCTCTGTGAACTTTGAGAGGTCTTTCATCAGCCTGTTCTGCTCCTCATAATCCTTGACGCTGCCCCAGCTGTTTACGCCTTCAGTTCCGCAGTAATCCCAGGGGGTGTAGTAGTGAACAGAGAGCAGCAGCTTGTTCTTTGCTGAGTCGGTGGGCATCTTGAATTTATCATCGCAGGTCATTGCTATATCGGTATTATAGCCTGCGATAAGCAGGAAGCGCTGTTCGTTGTTGCCGCCTGTTGATCTGATAAGGTCAACGAACGTCTGGTTTATCTCATATGCCTTTTCATAGCACTCTGATTGCTTGAGCTTGCCCTTTTTGCCGTCTATCTCGTCATTGAGCCTGTCGCCCAGCTCTTCGTTTGCCGACTCGAAAATCAGCTTATCTGAGTAGCCCTTGAACCTCTCGGCGATCTGCGTCCACATTGACTTATACATCTCCATAGCCGCATCTCTGACCGACTGATCCTCAGCGCCGAAGCGCCCCCACCAGCCGCCGTCCCAGTGGTCGTTTATGATAACGTACATATCAGCATCAATGGCGTAGTTGACTATCTCCTCTACCCTGTCAAGGTATGCCTTGTCTATCTCGTAGTTGCCGTCTTCATAGAAGCTCATGGCATTTGTCCAGGCAACGGGTATACGAAGCGAATCAAAGCCGCAGTCTTTCATGCCCTTTATCATTTCGGGGGTGGTTATAGGCTGACCCCATGCCTGCTCGCTCTCATCGGGGAATATATCTTCCTTGCCGTGGTAGTGGGTGTAGGCTTCCATAGTATTGCCGAGGTTAATGCCGTTGCCCATTTCTTTAACAAGTTCAAGGCTCGTCATGCCCTCGTTCACAGAGCCGTCGTCATTGCTCTTGACAGTGCTGCCGCCGCCGGAAGATGTACCGCCCGACGAAGCCGTATCAGATGACGAGCCACCGTCACCGCAGGCTGTAAGCAGCATACTTGCACTAAGAATTGCACAAAGCACAGATGATATTGCCTTTTTGCTCCTTCCAAACTTCATAATAGATTCCTCCAATCAGCCATATAGCTGTACATCACTTCATAAACGTAAATTCCAAAAGCTCAAACAATGATTTGCTGTCAAAGTAAGGTGCCGTCCAGCCCTCGGTCTCGTGGGTGACTTTAAAGAATACCGAATGCCTGCCCGTGAGCGCTTTGACCTTGCCTTTATATACTCCGTCGCCGAGACCAACCTTTACAGAGCCTATGACCTCGCCGCTGTCGGGGTCATCTATCACAACATCAACTCTTGAATAACAACCCTGCCCCCTTGTTTTGAGTGCAAGGGTATACTCAGAGCTTGAATGGTCATCGCCGAAGTCGAAATACTTATATCCTATTACCGAGCCCTTTTTGATATTGACTATCGGGCGGGTGAAGATATCAAGCTCGGTTATAAAGCACTCACCTCTGAGCACACAGGCTATCTCAGCAGGGGTGGGCTTGTAGGGGTCAAGGGCTTTTTCAAAGCCCAGCGATGTCATCTCAACA
>JAFYET010000360.1 GCA_017544125.1 Ruminococcus sp.
AAAGGCGCAAATGGAGCAGGTGATGAGAATCGAACTCACATGACTAGCTTGGAAGGCTAGGGTTCTACCACTGAACTACACCTGCGAAGTCAGAAGTCAAGTGACTATCCTCAATCGACTATGCTATTATATCATATTTATAAGCTGTTGTCAAGCGTTTTTTTGAAAAAAATACAAAAAGAGTGAAAATAATTTTTTAAGGTTTACTTCTGTTTTGCTATTGACAATGATAATGCGCTGTGATATAATATAATAAAGTTAATAAACGGGAATGATGTTCTCCCGAGGGTTATTCCTGAACCGCTTATATAAGCTGATGACTTCTGCTATTTAACGCAGTAGTTGTCGGCTTTTTTTAATTTGGAGGGTTTTGTATGTTGTTTTCTTTTGCTGTTATATTTTTAACAGGTCTTTTGGCAGCGGCTGTTTTTCAGCTGATCGGTCTGCCGAGGATAATCGGTATGCTTGCTGTGGGCATACTGACAGGACCCTATGTTCTTGATGTATTAGATACATCAGTGCTTGATATTTCTTCTCAGCTAAGGCAGATAGCTCTTATCATAATACTGATAAAAGCCGGGCTCTCGCTTGACCTTGCCGATTTAAAAAGAGTAGGTCGTCCCGCTGTAATGATGTCATTTGTGCCTGCCTGCTTTGAGATAGTGGGCTATGTGATATTTGCCCCTATGCTTTTGGACGTAAGCAGAACCGAAGCGGCCCTTATGGGTGCGGTGCTCAGTGCAGTTTCTCCTGCAGTGGTCGTTCCTCGAATGGTAAAGCTCATTGATGAAAAATACGGCACTCGGAAGGGCATACCCCAGATGATACTTGCGGGCGCTTCATGTGATGATGTGTTTGTTATTGTGTTGTTCTCAACATTCGTAACAATGGCTCAGGGCGGCTCGGCAAAGCTCTCAAATCTTTTTGACATACCCGTTTCGATAATATCAGGTGTTATTCTCGGTGCTTTTGCAGGCATTGTTCTGTATTATGTGTTTGAGATTTCATTCAAAAAGGGTATAAAGATAAGAAACAGCACAAAGGTCATATTGCTTCTTGGTGTTGCGTTTCTTCTTATGTCGGCTGAAACATATGTAAAGCCATACATTGCGGTATCGGGGCTGCTTGCTGTCATGGCAATGGCTTGTGTGATAAAGAAAAAAGCCGATAGGGAAGTGTCATCACGTCTTTCAGCTAAATTCGGCAAGCTGTGGATAGCAGCCGAGGTAATGCTTTTTGTGCTTGTGGGAGCTGCTGTTGATATAAGGTATACACTAACGGCGGGTATATATGCGCTTGTGATGATATTTACGGCACTTGCTTTCAGGTCGGTCGGCGTATTTATATGTTTGCTCGGCACGCAGCTCAATGCAAAGGAACGGCTATTCTGCATCGCAGCGTATCTTCCGAAAGCTACCGTTCAGGCGGCTATCGGCTCGGTGCCGCTCGCTCTTGGGCTGTCCTGCGGTAAGATCGTTCTCTCTGTGGCTGTTCTTGCTATACTTATAACTGCGCCGCTCGGTGATGTCTGCATTGATAAGCTGTATATGCTCTGTCT
>JAFYET010000361.1 GCA_017544125.1 Ruminococcus sp.
CGAGAAAAGCGACGCATAAAAGCAGCCGATAACACCTGCGCCGTAAAACAGTATCCTCATTATACTTATCTCCTCATATATTGGTTAGCAATAACTAACCTTATTATATCACTTATTGGCGGTTCTGTCAATAGTGGGGTAACAGACATCTGCAAAAGCCTATTTAAACTTGCTGACCGAATGGACTATTTCCGCCTGTTTGGCGCTTGAAACGCTGTGAACAGTAGGCTATAATAAATACATAACAGCGGGCGGATATGATATTCGCTTATATTTTTAGCAGGCGGTTAGATAAAGCTAACCCAAAGAAAGGAGAAACGGTATGTTTCTTGAAATAAGTGGTGTAAAGAAAAGCTACGGCAAGGACACAAGCTATATTCAGGTGCTAAAAGGTGTTTCCACCTCGGTGGATAAGGGGCAGATGTGCGTTATACAGGGCACAAGCGGCTCTGGCAAATCAACGCTTTTAAACTGCATAGGCGGGCTTGACATTATGGACAGCGGCTCTGTCAAGGTTGACGGCAAGGAGATCTTCGGGCTGAAGCCGACTGCCCTTTCAGACTACCGGCGTGACTATCTGGGTTTTATCTTTCAGTTTTACAATTTAGTTCCCAACCTCACAGTTCGTGAGAACATACAGGTCTGCGGATATCTGACAGACTCACCGCTTGATATGGACGAGCTGCTTGAAGTGCTTGGGCTGACCGAGCATCAGAACAAGTTCCCTGCCCAGCTATCGGGTGGTCAGCAGCAGCGATGTGCTATCGCAAGGGCGCTTATCAAAAACCCCAAGCTGCTTTTATGCGACGAGCCGACGGGTGCGCTTGACTCAAAGACCTCGCAGGATATACTTATTCTGCTTGAAAAGATAAACCAAAAATACGGCACGACAATGCTCATAGTCACACACAACAACTCAATCAAAAATATGGTGCATAAGGTTATAATCGTCAAGGACGGGCAGATAGTGAAAGACTATGAGAACGAAACACGAGTTCCTGCCGCCGAGCTGGAGGATCTATGATGGGAAGAGTACTCAGAAAGCGCCTGCCGAGAGATTTTAAGGCGGGCTTTGGGCGATATTTAGCGCTTATACTCGTTATAGCAATGGGCATTTATCTTGTTATAAGCATTGTTGGCTCGGCTGAAACGGTGCTTAAAGGCACAGATGAAAAGCGTGAAGTATTCAACACGCAGGACGGCTTTTTTACGGTATTCCAACCAATCGGTGATGATGATATGGCAACGCTCACCGAGGGCGGCACACGGATACAGGCAGAATTCTGCACCGACCTGAGTGTAGATGATGACAGAAAGCTGCGTATGTTTAAAAACCGCACAGACATTGACAAACTGATACTTGACAAGGGCAGGTTGGCCGATAAAGATGACGAATGCGTTATAGAAAAGCGCTATGCTGCTGAAAACAATATCTCTGTCAGTGCTTTCCGGGTATTTCGTTTTACCACAGACTTGCCGCAAAATCAGAAAATCACATGGTCGGGCAATACAGGCTATCTCGGCGACCATCTCCATCATATCCTCCAGTCGGAACCGGGAACCAGCACCGATATCAATGCTTCCCTTGCCACCTATCCGACGATGAATACCTGGACTATGCTGACCATGACCGATGCCGAAAATGAAGAGCTTGACTGTGCAGCCGCCACCATACTGAATTCACTCAGTTATGACGAGATTCTGAACTATCTCAAAACAAATTTTCCCCTTCAATCCAAGTAAATCCCATTTTTCCGACATATGGCTAAACAAACAAAATGCCGAAGTTGCGAACCGTATTGCCGAAGGCAATAGGCGAGCATGCGTGGCGTATGCCACAGGCATAGCCACGCACACAAAATAGAAACGTTCCGTGGAACTGAACACCAGATGCGACGATGACCGATCCCCCCC
>JAFYET010000362.1 GCA_017544125.1 Ruminococcus sp.
GGCGGACGTATCTTAAAGATAAAGGGGAATGAATTATGCTTAACTACATCGAACAGCTGGGCTTTAATGCTAAGCAGTGCAAGGTAACGCTTGCGAGTGCGACCACCGAGGAGAAGAATGCAGCGCTTATGGAGATAGCCAACGTGCTGCGTCGTTACAAGAAAGAGATAATCGCACAGAACGAGATCGACCTTGAAAACGGCAGCAAGAGGGGGCTTTCAGACGCTCTGCTCGACCGCCTCATGCTCAACGAAAAGCGCATAGATGCAATGGCTGATGCCTGCGAGCATCTTTGCATACTTGAAGACCCGGTAGGCGCTGTTGACGGGGGTCATCTGTCGCCCAAGGGTATGCGCATACTCAAAACGAGGGTGCCGCTGGGCGTTATAGGCATCATATTTGAATCACGCCCGAATGTAACTGTCGATGCGGGTGCTTTATGCCTTAAATCCGGCAACTGCTGCATACTGCGTGGCGGCAAAGAGGCTATAAACACAAACATCACCCTTGTAGCCCTTATGAGAAAGGCGCTCAAAAACGCAGGTCTTCCCGAGGACTGCATACAGCTGGTAGAGAACACCGAGCGTGAGATGGCGGTGCTTATGATGAAGTGCGATGAGTACATCGACGTACTGATCCCGAGGGGCAGCGCAAGGCTCATTCAGGCGGTAGTAAAGCAGGCAACTGTTCCCGTTATCGAGACAGGTGCGGGCAACTGCCATGTTTACGTTGACTCGACTGCCGAGCTTGACATGGCGGTAGACATAGTTGACAACGGCAAGACCCAGCGCCCGAGCGTGTGCAACGCCATTGAGACGGTGCTCATTCACAGGGATATAGCTGAGGACTTCCTGCCGAAGATGAAAAAGCGCCTTGACGAGCACAATGTTGAGCTTCGTGGCGATGAGATGACAAAGATGATACTCGGCGACTGCGTAGTGCCTGTCACCGATGATGACTACGCCACAGAGTTCGGCGACTACATACTGGCAGTAAGGGTAGTTGACAGCCTTGGCGAGGCGATAGAGCACATACAGCAGTACTCAACAGGGCATTCAGAGTGCATAGTTACCGAGAGCCTTTTTGCGGCTGACGAGTTCCAGAAGAGGATAGATGCAGCAGCTGTATACGTAAACTGCTCGACCCGCTTTACCGACGGCGAGGAGTTCGGGCTCGGTGCCGAGATAGGCATATCCACCCAGAAGCTGCACACAAGAGGACCCATGGGGCTCAAAGAGCTGACCACCGTCAAGTACCTGATAAACGGCAACGGGCAGATAAGAGGGTAAGGAGCGCAGCTTCGCTGCTAAAAGAATAGAGAATAAAGAATAATGAATAAAGAATAACTAAGGTGTCGCCTGCGGCGATGATCTGAGATCATCGCTGTGGGCGAATTTGTTTGTTATAGGAAATTAAAATATTTATTGCCCTTTATTCATTGATTTTAATATTTTTCTTAATCTTGATATGTTATAATTATACTGCACCATAGTGACGGTGCGTATAATGGGATATATGGTGAAAAAAATGAAAAACAATCAGCCTTCACATATAAAAAACACAAGAAATGTGTTGATAATATCAAACTGCCTTATACTTGCGGCAGTCATCGCCATAGCGTTTTACATGATGTTTACCAAGATGACCGAGTCGAAGGACAAGAACATAAGCGGCATGACATCCTTTGCAAGCTCGCTGCTCAAAGAGCGTATGATCGACTACATGGAAATGACCGAGAAAAGCTGCGAGGGGTTTTTCAGGTGCGAGCACAAGCACTTCTACCCTGATGAGAGCACTATGGACATAGCCGAGATACACAAGCAGCAGGACGAGATATCGGCAGAGCTTTTAGAGCTGAGCCTTTGTGATTATTATGCTGACTTCGGCATTGCCTATGATGACGGCAGCACTGCGGGCATAATAACCGACAGCTCGAGAGATGCCTTCGGCGGCGATGTTTACGGCGGGCTTTCCTCATTCCTGAAGGGCAGCAAAGACGAAAACTGGGGCACAGGCTACAAGGGCAACTTCGAGAAGCTGTATTATGTAAAGAGAGTCAACGACCACGCTATAATGACCGTGTCGCTCTACGCCCTCGAGGTGGAGCGGAGAATGAAGGACGTAACGGGGCTTTCGGAAGCATCGTCAATTATAATTGACAGGGACGGCAACATAATATTCTCTGCTGACTCTGAAACAAAGAGCATGACGGGGCAGCACATCGACAATGACCTGCTGGCGCTGCTGACAGATGTGGAAAACATCACCATATCAAACGATGAATACTACATTGCGACAGACGACATAAACTCTGACTGGCGCACGGTATGCTACTTCTCAAAAGCCAACTTCCGGGAGGAAACAAAGAGGCAGTCACTCTCGCTTATTGCCATAGGTTTCGGGGCGATGGCGTTAAGCTCGCTCATCTCGCTGTTCATTACGAGAAAGCTCTCATCGGCTGCACTGGCGCAGCTCTATGCTACGGGGCTTGACGGCGTTGACAGGCTCACAAAGCTGACAAACAAATTCTCCACCGAGGATATGATAATCGAGACACTTGAATCGAGCCCTATGGGCAGCTGCTACGGGCTTGTGCTGATAGACATCGACAACCTTAAGGACATAAACGACCACCTGGGGCGCACGGCGGGCGATGATACCATAATCAGAGTTTCGGCGCTCATAAGGTCGGTGTTCGGTGAGAGTGCCGTAATAGGCAGGCTGGGCGGCGACAAGTTCGAGATGCTTGCCGATGTTACGGATTTTGACCTGTTCAAGTGCCTTTCCACCCTCGAGCACAAGTGTGCAGAGCTGTGCGAGAGCCTTAACAGCACCTATGCCGATGATGACAGAAAGTACAAGATAGCGGTAAGCGTCGGTGCGGCGCTCTACCCGCTTTCAAGCGACACATACGAGGGGCTTCTGAGCAATGCCGACGAGGCGCTGCGCACCTCGAAGCAAAAGGGCGGCGGCTGCTTCACGGTCTATCGCCGCACCGACTCCAAGAAGGACGGTGAGGACAGATGAAGCGCTATATAAAGGCTGCGGCGCTGTGCATAGCCGCTGTGATGACCTTTTGCTCATGCTCGGCATCTGCCGAGAAATACGAGCACAACAACCACACCAAGATAACCTTCTCATGGTGGGGCAAGGACGTAAGGCACAAATACACCACCGAGGCGATAGAGATATTCGAGGAGCAGAACGATGACCTGATGATATACCCCCGCTACGCTGAATGGGCAGGCTTCAAGGACAGAATGGATGCCAAGATAGGCTCAGGCGGCGAGGCTGACGTTATGCAGGTAAACTTCGGCTGGCTGTATGAATACACCAATGACGGGTATGAGTTTTATGACTTAAAGCAGCTTTCCGATATAATCGACCTTGATAAGTTCGACCCCGCAGTGCTTGAATACGGCACGGTGAACGGAAGGCTCATAGGCATACCCATATCAATGAACACCCAGACGGTGTATATAAACAAAACGCTCTTTAACAAATACTCGCTTGATCTGCCCACCACCTGGGATGATTACTTTAAGGCAGCCGAGGTCATGAGCAAGGACGGGGTATATGTTCTGCGGCTCTCAAAGAGCTCGGCTTGGCACCTGTGCATAGCGTATGCCGAGCAGCAGACGGGCAAGCGGCTGCTTGACAGTGAGGGCAATATCGGCTTTGACGAGAAGGACTTTGAGGTGCTTTTCGATTTCTACAAGCAGATGATAGACAAGGGCGTGACCAAGCGTATAGATGACCGTGATCGGAAGGACTTTGAAGACGGCAAGGCTGCCGGAACTGTTATGTGGATATCAGATGCGGAATACTACGTTGCACCCTGCAGAGACAAGGGCAATGAGATAGCCGTTGCCGAATACCCCGTAAAGCAGGGGGCTATCCTCAGCGGCTGGTATGCAAAGCCCACATCGCTTTATGCGATAAGCGGCAGCACCAAGCACCCGCAGGAGGCTGCAAGGCTTGTGGAGTTCTTACTCAGCTCACAGGAGATGGCAAGGCTCAGAGGGCTTGAAAACGGCGTGCCCGCCAGCAAGAGCTCACTCGAGGTGCTGGAGGCAAACGACATGATAGACGGCATTCAGCTTGAGGCGGAAGATATGAGAAAGAAGCACACCCCCGAGGTAAAGCTGCTTTCGCCCTACACCGAGACGGCGGAGTTTATCGAGGGCTTTGATGAGCTTATAAACCATGTGCTTGACGGTGAAAAGGATATACCGGGTGCTGCAAAGGAATTAAGAGAGATAATGGTGCAGACACTCAGCAAGTAACAGGCATTAAATTTTGGAGGTCAGATAAATGGCAAAGAACCAGATACCGAGAAGCAAGACGCTTAGCCAGAACATGGCGGCTAAGGCGAGGAAAAAGAGAATAATACTTTCGACCACCTGCGTGCTGGTAGTGGCGGGTATAATAGTTTCGCTGGTAACTGCAAAGCAGAACAGGGATAAGGACAGGATAGCAAAGGCAAAGAACGCCATTATGCTGCTTGACACCAATATGCTCATAGGCGAGCCCGATTTCCCCGATGACGGCGACTGGGACGGTGACGGCGTCACCAACAAAAACGAGGTATCGCAGAAGACCAATATCCAGAGCGAGGATACCGACGGCGACGGCATAAGCGACGGCGATGAGATAAGCATCGGCACCGACCCCTTAAAGGAAGACACCGACGGCGACACTCTGCTTGACGGCTATGAGATAATGGTGGGCTTAAACCCCAGAAACGCATCGTCAGACGGCACGAGCGACTCTCAGAAAGAGGTCGAGATAACAAGGGAGGCAGGGCAGATAACAGTTGACCTAAAGGGCAACGCAAACATCTGCAACACCACAGTTGAAGAGCTTGACCTGTTCGGTATTGCCGTTAACGGCTCTATCGTCAGCAAGGCGTATGATGTATACGGCGAGCATATGTTCAAGAGCGCTACCGTTACCTTCGACCTTGATATGGAGAAGATAAAGAACATGGGCTACAAGCCCGAGGATCTGACAGTTCTCAGCTTTGACTCGTCTACCCTTAAATACGAGAAGGTAGACTCGAAATACAACAAGGCTGACAACACCATATCGGCTGAAATAAAGATATTCACCACCTATGTGGTGGGCGTTGAGAAGACGGCTAACCAGAAGGCTACTACAAGAATAGCGTTCCTGGTTGATGATTCCGGCTCGATGTATTCAAAGGGCTTTGTGCAGAACGGCTTTGTAACGCCTGAGAATGACGTTGATTTCAAGAGAATAGACTTTGCAAACTCACTTATCGGCATGATCGAGGATAATGTTGAGATAATGATAAGCAAGTATACCGCACAGTATACAAAGCTCGTGTCATTCACCAAGGACAAGAAGAGCGCATCTGCCGCACTTGAAAAGATAAAGAACGAAACACTTTATGAGAAGAACTTCAACGGCACATACAGCCAGAAGGCAATTGAGAACTGCATAGCCGAGTTTGCACAGAACGGCAACGGCTCATACAGAAACATTCTTGTAATGCTCACAGACGGTCAGTCAGACGAGGTGAACCCCAAGACCGCAAAGGAGCTTGCAGCACTTGCAAAGAAGAAGAACATAATCATACTTACAGTTGGTCTTGGCAAGAGCGTTGACAGAGAGTGGCTTCAGGAAATGGCAAGCGAGACGGGCGGCAAGTATTTCACCGCATCTGACGCAAACGCCCTCCATGATGTTTACGACCAGATAGTAACAGCCCTCAACTACGACATAGTTAACTACAACGACACTACCGACAGCGTAAGGGGCTATTCGCTCTACAACACAAACTTTGCCCCCTCGGCAAACGGCTTTACATTCAAGAATTTCAGAACCACAACTACAAGAAATATGGACTTTGGCATGGCGCTCATGGCAAGAGACTGGTATCTCGGCAATGTCACCCTTAAGATGCCCGGCATTGACCCGGGGGACGATGCAAAGGATAAGGTAAGCACCGACGGATATGACCTCACAGGCACAAAGGCAGCAGCCAAGTACAACTCAAACGAGCCGCTTAGCAAGGTAACAGTTTCGGCACTGGGCAGCAAGTTCGCAAACGTGTCAGAGTATCTTGATTACGAGAGCGACGGTGCGCTGTTGCAGGTAGAGCCTTCTATCAAGCAGGAAGCTGAGGAGAAGGGCTGGAAGGCTATCGAGTATGACACCAAGGTCATGGACTGGACGAAGGTCGAGTTCTTGGCACTTGACATAGCAAAGGGTGCCAAGAAGATAGCCAAGGCTTATTCAAAGGACGACCTGGAGTTCTTAAAGGCGCTCTACCACTACAACGCTATGCAGTGGGATGACAGCAAGGATGAATACAACCTCATCGGCGGCAGCGAGGGCTTTGAGAGACTACAGACACAGCTGAGCAAGGGTGTGCCCGTTGTTACGATGATAGATAACAGCCATGCGGTCAACGCCATAGGTCTTATTCAGGATTCTGACAACCACAATGAGTATGTGCTCCAGATATACGATTCCAACTACCCCAATGACATTCAGAAGATATACATCACCAGAAATGTGGGCGGCGATTTTGACATCGCAGGCGACACGGCGACCTTCAAGGACACCAAGTTCACCTACAACGCCACCTACGAGGGCAAGCAGGTAGGTCTGTCATTCACAGACGTTAAAGTACACTGATAATAAGCGACCGCCTCCCAAAACGGGAGGCGGTTTTTGTATGTATGTTAAGTTGTGTTTGCCGAATGTGCATTACCGAATAGTCGTGGGGGCTTTATTGCTGCAAAACAAGTATCACAGCGGTTCTCGGACCAAGCGTCAGCTTGTTGCCACGGAAGTTCACCGCCTGTGCAAAGTCGGCGTTCTTGTTGTACTTTATGCCCGTGTATACACGCACCTTCCATGAAAAGCCCGTAAGCTCGGGAACGGTTATCTCAACGCTCTCCCAGTAGGTGTTGAGCGCAAAGTATACCGCATCGTCGGCACCCTGCTTGTTCTTGCCCGAATACATTATGCCTATAACGTGGTCATGCTCCGAGAGCCTGTCGTTCCACGCCCTGCCGTGATGGCAGGTGATGTTCGGGTAGCCTAAGGATATAGGCTGGGTGTTCTTTCTTATGCAGCGGTGCTTCTTTCTTATGGCGATAAGGTCTTTGACCAAGAATGCCATCTCGTCGTATTTGTTTAGCCTTGACCAGTCGAGCCATGAGATTATGTTGTCCTGACAGTAGGGGTTGTTGTTGCCGTACTGGGTGTTGCACATCTCATCGCCTGCTAAGAACATCACAGCGCCCCTTGACATCATAAGGGTACAGAAGGCGTTTTTCACCATGCGTATGCGCAGACCCTCTATCTCCCTGTCCTCCGTTTCGCCCTCTTCGCCGCAGTTCCAGCTGTAGTTGTCATCTGCGCCGTCGGTGTTGTTCCAGCCGTTGGCTTCGTTGTGCTTTTCGTTGTAGGCATACAGGTCATACAGCGTAAAGCCGTCGTGGCAGGTGAGGAAGTTTACCGAGGCATTAACGCCCCTCTTCTCGGTGTCATAAATATCAGCCGAGCCTGTTATGCGGTTGACCGCCGCCTGTGCAAGACCGCTGTCGCCCTTTAAAAAGCGCCGCAGGTCGTCACGGTAGCGCCCGTTCCACTCAGCCCAGCGCCCGAATGCGGGGAATGTGCCTACCTGATAGAGCCCGCCTGCGTCCCACGCCTCTGCTATGAGCTTGACTTTGCTAAGTATCGGGTCATAGGCAAGGCTTTCAAGCAGCGGCGGGTCGGTCATGGGCGAGCCGTCCTCATTACGCCCGAGGATAGCTGCCAGGTCGAAGCGGAAGCCGTCAACTCTGTATTCCATTACCCAGTAGCGCAGGCAGTCAAGTATAAAGTCACGCACCACGGGGTGGTTGCAGTTGAAGGTATTGCCGCAGCCCGAGAAGTTGAAATACTTGCCGTCGGGGGTGAGCATATAGTAAACGCTGTTGTCAAGCCCCTTGAAGGTAAACGCCGTGCCGTGCTCATCGCCCTCGGAGGTGTGGTTGAACACCACGTCCAAGAACACGCCGATGTTGTTTTCGTGGAGCGTCTTAATAAGCAGCTTTAGCTCATCGCCCTCACGGTTATACTCTATCGCTGAGGCGTAGCTGGTGTTGGGCGCAAAGAAGCAGGTAGGGCTGTAGCCCCAGTAGTTGAGCAGCTGCTGCCCCTCATACATTCTTGCCCCCTCCAGCTCGTCAAACTCAAATATGGGCATAAGCTCGACTACGTTTATGCCCAGCTTTTTGAGGTAGGGTATCTTTTCGATTATGCCCGCAAATGTGCCGGGGTACTGCACGCCCGATGAGCAGTCATTTGTAAAGCCACGAACGTGCATCTCATATATCACAAGGTCCTGAAACTTAACGCTCGGCTGCTTTAAGTCGCCCCAGTCAAAGAGGTCGGCATGAACTCTTGCGTGATAGCTGCCGTCGCCCTTTGGCTTGACACCCCACACGCTCTGCCCCGTTACTGCCTTTGCGTATATATCGAGCACGTTGCGTGATTTGTCGAAGATAAGCCCCTTTTCCGGCTCATAGGGTCCGTCAAGGCGGTAGCAGTATTCAAACTCGTAGATATCCAGCCCGAATATGATAATGCTCCAGGTATCGCCTATACGGAACGAGTCGGGAATGGGTATTATAGCGTAGGGCTTTGTCTCGGTACGCCTGAAAAGCGCCACCGAGCAAGCCGTAGCGTTTGATGAGTGTATGGTGAAGTTAACGGCATTGTCAAGTGCCGTAGCGCCGTTTAAGTCATAAAACCCCGGGCGCACATCAAAGCCTTTTATTTTCCTTGTAGGCATAAGGTTTCGTCTTTTCAAATTATTCACCGCCTGTTTGTAGTTTATATATCAGCATTTGCACACTAAGTCTGCATAGCGGGTCATTCGCTTTTCAAAGCGGGAGAGCAGCTGCACGTCGCCCGTCTTTGCAAGGCAGAGGAAGAACTTTCTGTAATCTTCAAAAACATACCGCTTATCAAAGGGGGCGGCTATGCTCTCGGCGAAGTGCTGCGCCTGTATGCCGTCAACGCCGAAGAGGTTGAACACCACGGCGGAGTTATTGCGGCATATGCGGTATAGGTCATCGGTAAAGCTCTGTGAGAATATGCTCGAGTGTATCTTCTCAGCCACGAAGATATCAACGAAGACCAGGTCAAAGAACTCCTTTTGGGCTTCCTTGACATACATGAACGCATCGTCGTTTATTATCTCAAAGCGCCCACGCATCTTGTCGGTGATAAAGTGCTTTTTGGCTATGTCGATTATTTGTGATGAATACTCAACGCCCTTTATGACGCAGTCTTCATAGCGGTTGACAAGAAACCTCGGCAGCGTGCAGCCTGCACAGCCCAAGACCAGCGCATGGTCGGGGGAGTTATCTTTGAAAAAGCAATCAGCGATCCTCTGGGCGCAGGGGTACATGGGCTGAAATATCCGCTTGTCGCTCAGATACACCGATGAGTAAAGAAAGCTCTCGCCGTTTTGAAACTCTATGCGCCGAATGTCGTTCTTTCTGCAAAAGGGGTGCTTGTAGTCTGCCACCACAAATTTAACGGGTGCGCCCGTTTCCTCGTCCTTAAAGCTCTCGACTATCGTTTTGTTTTCAATGCTGCTAAGTATTCCCATATTGCTTTACAAATAACGGGCGGTTTGCTCCGCCCGTTGTTATCCTATCAGTCTTTTATCTCCTCAATGGGAGCGTCTGCTGCGTTTTTGCGAACGCTCTCGATGCCGTTCTTGCAGGCTGCCTTGGTGGTGTAGCCCTCGCTTGCGGCTATCACCTGACCGTTTGTTGCCTTCAGGCGGAAGCGTGTCTCACCCTTTTTGTCGGTATATATCTCAAACTTCGGGCACTTGGCGGTCTCAAAACCCTCGGCGGTCTGATCCTCGATATTTGCCACGGGTGCGTTCTTTGCAACGCTTTCGCAGCCGCCCTTAGCCGATGCAAGTGTGTTGAACACCTCGCCGCCTATGGCAACTATCTCACCGTTGCCTGCTTTAAGTGACCATGTAAAGCCCGTTGCGGTCTTTTTAACAACAAATTTTCCCATTGATATTCCCTGCCTTTCGATTTTTCTTTTTCAGGCGTGTCGCCTTACAACTATTATAATACATATGCAGGCTTTTGTCAATGATTTTTGCGCTATATTATATAGTTTTATGCAAAATCGGGCGGTAAAACTATATATTATGCCAAAAGAATGACCCCGCCGGTCGCCCGACGGGGTTTGCAGTATTGCATTATATAACTTCTATCTTGTAGCCCTTTTTCTCGAGCAGGTCTAAAATGCCGCCCTCGCCGATAAAGTGTGCAAGCCCTACCATAAAGTAGGTGTTCTTGTGCTCTTTGAGCACCTTCTCGGCGCAGTCGGCCATGCCGATGTTGCGGTCATATAGCATCTTCTGATTGTATTCATCGAGCAGCGCCTTCTGGGATTCGTTTGAAATGCCGTAGGTCAGGTCGGCATCGCTTGAGAGCAGCTTCTCTGTCTGCTCCATGTCGCCTGTCTTCCATACCTCGTAGAGCTTCTTGTTGCTCTCGACTACCATGTCGGCATACTCGGGGGTGTAGCTTGCAAAGAGCATATCATACATCTCATCGGAGAAGCTCCACAGCATACCAAACTGGTAGTCAGCACCCTCTGCCTCGATTATCTCCTTGCCGTCCTCCGTCGCCATTCTGGTTATCTCCAGATCAAGCGCCTTGTATGGGTCAAGCCCTGCTTCCCTGACGGCTGCGTTCTCGCACTGAGAAAGGAGCATCCAGGGCTTGAAGTGCTTGTATGTCTCCATAGTGCCGCTGCCGTACATTTTGTCAATATAGCCTGTCAGCCCCTCATATACCTCGGGGGAGAGGTGGTCAGCCAGCGTTTCGCTCTTGTCCTCGTAGGTGGCTGTGTTTGCGACCTCCAGCTGCTTTGCAAAGTTGTTTGAGAACCCGTACAGGTCGATCTCGCAGACCACTGCCTCGGCTTCTCTGTATGGCTCGAGCACCCGCTCGGGCAGGGGGAAGCTGTCATCAGCCAATGCGTGCATACTGCCTATAAAGGTTATCACGTTGCCATTGTCAGCGGTCAGCCGCCACATATGGGGGGTGATGGTGCTCGGCTGCTTTTGCTCTTGACTGCTGTCGGTGCTGTCGGGCGATGAGCTGTCCTGCGGCAGGGTGACTACCACCTTGCTTGAAGAGTCATCTGCCGACGAGCTCTCCGCCGCCGATGATGATGA
>JAFYET010000032.1 GCA_017544125.1 Ruminococcus sp.
CGAAGCGAGGCGCACCAACCTCCCCTTAGGGGAGGTGCCTGCGAAGCAGGCGGAGGGGAAACTACCGCCCGGGCACTGTTCGCTAAAACCTAACTCTCTCGCACCCTTCGGTCACACCAAGTATCAGCGCATTTCCAATGATAACAATAATAACATAAAAAAAGGAAGGTAACGACAATGTCAAAAAACATTTTTCTATTCTCGGGACAGGGCTCGCAGTATGTGGGCATGGCAAAGGAGCTTTATGAGGGCTTCGAGGGCGCTAAGGCGGTCTTTGACAAGGCTTGTGAAGTGCTGGGCTACGATATAGCCGACATAGCCTTTAACGGCCCCGAGGAGGAGCTTAACAAGACACTCAACTCACAGCCTGCCATAATGGCCTGCTCGCTGGCGGCGTTTGAGGCAGCAAAGGCAAGCGGCATAACCTTTGACGGCGTGGCAGGGCATTCGCTGGGCGAGTATGCTGCCATGGTGGCATCGGGCGTTGAGACGCTTGAGGACGGCTTCAGGCTGATAAAAGCCCGTGCTGCCGCTATGCAGAAAGCCGCAGAAGCAAACAGCGGCGCTATGTATGCCATAATAGGGCTTGATGCGGCAGAGGTCGAAAAGGTCTGCGAGGAGACCGAGGGCTATGTAGTTCCCGTTAACTACAACTCGGCTGTACAGACAGTAATTGCAGGCGAGACAGATGCCTGCGAGAGAGCGGCTGCAGTATTTGCCGAGATGAAAAAGCGTGCTGTCAAGCTGGGCGTTTCGTCTGCATTCCACTCTAAGCTTATGCAGAGTGCGGCAGATGAGTTTATAGAGGCTGCAAAGGGCATCACATTCAGCGAGCCTGCGGTCGAGTTCTACTCAAACGTGCTCGGCGGGAAGCTCACTGACTTTTCCGATATGCCCGCACTGCTTGCCAGACACATAGTAAGCCCTGTTAAGTTCACATCAGAGCTTGCGCAGATGGAAAAGGCAGGGTATGAAAACTTCATCGAGCTCGGGCCCAACAAGGTGCTCACAGGCTTAGTTAAAAAGACACTAAAGGGCAAGACCGCCCTCAACATAGAAAACGCCGAAACGCTTGCCAAGGCACTTGAAGCCCTCGGCTGAGAAATGGGGAATAATATGAAAAGACAGGACTATCTTTCGTGGGACGAATATTTCATGGGGCTGTCGCTCCTCTCGGCGCTAAGAAGCAAGGACCCGAACACACAGGTGGGTGCCTGCATAGTATCGGAAGACAACAAGATACTCTCGGTAGGCTACAACGGTATGCCCATAGGCTGCGATGACAACGACTTCCCCTGGGAGCGTGAGGGGGCGTTTTTAGACACCAAGTACCCCTTTGTCGCCCACGCAGAGCTTAACGCCATACTCAACCGCCCGACGGTGAGCCTTAAAAATGCGAGGATATACGTTTCCCTCTTCCCCTGCAACGAATGCGCCAAGGCGATAATCCAGAGCGGCATAAAAGAGGTCATCTACTGGCAGAACAAATACGCAGGCACTGACGGTGTAAAGGCAAGCGAGATGATGTTCCGTGCCGCAGGGGTAGAGCTTCGGCAGTATACACCGTCGGGGCGAGAAGTAAGGTTTGATGTATGAAAAAACCGCTAAAGATTCTTTTTATCATCTCGTTTTTTCCTGCGTTTTATATACTCATAAGGTCTTCTAATGCATACTTTGACGGGATCGGCGTTTTCCTTCAGGTCAAACATGGCTGGCGAGCTTTTACGGATTCAATTATCTTGTGGAGCTGGGTTATGACAGTCATACCCGTGCTGCCGGTGTGCCTGATATATCAGATAGGCTATATAGGCGCCGCCCATAATAAAGGAATAAGCATAAAAAATGAATTCAAGCCGTTCGCTACGATAATAGCTATAATGATCATTGTGTTCATTATGACGATATTCCCCTTATTCATTCTTGTGCCTTTGGGTTTTGTTGCGTGCAGGATAGTTCTCTTTCACAACAATACCGACAAAGAGCCGAGTGTACTGGCTTATGCAGATGAGACTATCGAATACCAAAACCCCGTCACAGGCGCAAGCACAAGGATACTTGCGCTTTACACCACGGCAACCGTGCAGATAATAGACGCTGTGAATAACAAGCTGCTTATCGGCACGACTCTGGGGCACGCAGACGAGGGCAATGAAGAGTTCCGGCAGATAAAGAGCAACCATTTCGTGCAGGCGGCATTCCCGATGAAAGGCGGCAGGCGGCTCATAACCTTTTACAAGACCGACCCTGCCGTTACAAGCGCCGTCCTTATACTTAATGCCGAGGGCGAGGCATTCTGCTCACTGACAAAACCCACCGAAACAGGGCTTGATATGCCCGAGTATACACAGGATAAAAAGACAAGCTACAAAATCATAAAGACTGCACCGCTCACGGCGCAGGCAACTTTAACACAAAAGGAATGATAACAATGTCAAAACAATACGCACTCTTAGGCGAGAGCCTTAAACACACAATGTCACCCCCTATCCATGAGCGGCTTTTTGCGCTTGCGGGCAGGCAGGCAGAATACGAGATAATCGAGCTAAAGGCAGATGAGCTTGAAGCTAACAAGGACAGGCTGATGGCACTTGCGGGCATTAACATAACCATACCGCACAAGATAGGCATTATCCCCTACTGCGACACGCTTGCTGACTCGGCGAAGCGCTACAACTCGGTAAACTGCATTGACAACAAAGACGGCGTACACACAGGCTACAACACCGACTGCGACGGCTTTTTAAAGACTATATCCGCAATGGGTGCAAACTTAGGCGGGCGTGTGCTGCTGCTGGGCTGCGGCGGTGTGGGCAGAATGATGGCGATAGAGGCAGCCCTCGCAGGCGCAGAGCTTTATATAGCCGTGCTTATGAGCGACTTCCCGCTCGCGCAGCAGGCAGCCAAAGAGATAATAACTATGAAGCCCGATGCCGACATCACTATCGTCGAGATTGGCGGCATTGACACATCGCTCCACTACGACCTGCTTATGAACGCCACCCCCGTGGGTATGTACCCCAAGACCGATGCCTGCGCTGTTTCAGATGATGTGATAGCCTGCGCAGATGCGGTGTTTGACGTTATCTACAACCCGGGCGAGACACAGCTTTTACAAAAAGCCAAAGCCATGGGCAAGAAGTGCTCGGGCGGCATGGCTATGCTTGTATATCAGGCAGTTTCCGCCCACGAGATATGGGACGGCGACAGCTACGATGACAAAGACATAGCACAGCTTATCGCTGATATGGAGAAGCTGGTAGAAGAGAAGTTCAATAATGCATAATTCATAATGCATAATGCATAATTAAAAGGTGTCGCCCATTCGGGCGACGATTTCAATAAAACTGTGAAGGGCTGGGTGGCGCCACAACACCTTACCTATACCACACAAGGAGATGACACAAATGATACCCATTTTTCTCTGCGGCTTTATGGGCTGCGGAAAGACAACTGTCGGCAGGATAGTCGCTAAGGTCTCGGGCAGGGCGTTTATTGACCTGGACGAGTATATAGAAGAAGCTGCGGGAATAACTATCCCCGAGATATTTGAGCGTTACGGCGAGCCGCACTTCCGTGCCCTTGAAACCGAGGCGCTGGGGCTTTTGTCTGAGAGCTACAGCGTGATCGCAACAGGCGGCGGGGCGCTGCTCTCGGCACAGAATTCCTGCATTGCAAGCAAGAACGGGCTCGTGGTTTTTATTGACACGCCCTTTGAAATGTGCTATGATAGAATATGTGATGACCCCCACAGACCTATAG
>JAFYET010000363.1 GCA_017544125.1 Ruminococcus sp.
CGGGAAAAGCTCCCTGACCTTCGATATCCACTTTGCGGCGGTCAGCTGTGAATCGCCGCTGCCTGCCGAGCGCTCGTGCCTTATATCGTCGCTGTCGCCGTGGCTGTAAAGGTAATCGAGCAGGTCGTCCATCTGCTCAAAGCGTGTAAGCTGCCGCTCATCGCCCGAAAAGCCCAGGCTCTGCTTTGATGCCTTGCCAAGTATAAGCCGCCAGCGGTTGACCGACAGCTCTTTTGTCATCTCAGTCTCGTTTATAGTCATTTGTCTTCCCTTTCAAAGCACAAAGCAAGCTCCCTGTCAAGTGCGCTGCCGAATTCAAACAGCCCCTCGTCTATCGCCTGTTCGTAAAGAATGCTGTCACCGCTGCCGCCGTATATCTCAGCTACGGCTCTTGCGGTGCGCTGTATCTCCTGCGGGGTAAAGCCCGTGAATGCAAGCCTGAGGTCAGGCAGCACCTCCATAAAGTCATCACTGCTCATGCTGACGATGAGCTTGTCTGCCATTTCGATGAACGTGCTGTCTGCAAACACAATGTCCCTCGCCGCAGTGAAAAGCCCCCGCATGAATTTCGAGCCCTGCTTCTTTATCTCCTGCGTGCCGCTTAAATACCCACGCATGGCGCTCTGCGCAAGGGTGCGGTTTGATTCTTCAAAGGCATACATAAGCCCCATGACCGCCCCGTATACTGCGGGGTTTTTCTGTGATGCTGCTGACATATCGCAAAGTGCCGCATAAAGCTCATCACGCCTGTCATTAAACCGGGTGTCAATAAGCCCGTAGAGATGCCTTAGTATCTCTATGCACTCGCCTGCCTGCTCATCGGGCAGGTTTATAAGCTGCCCAAGCGACCCTAACAGCCGTTCAAAGCACATCTGCATAAGGCTGAGTGTCATGCTGCTGTCATAATCATAAAGGCGGCTCAGGTCATACAGCACCGAGAAGTAGCGAAGCCCCTTGCCCACCGACAGCAGGTCGCCGTCAGATGTTAAAATGTCGGTCATGCGCCTGTGCGCATCGGGCAGCTCTATGCCGCATAAAAAGCAATCCACCGCCGTTTTCGCCGCCACATCAAAGCGGCGGGCTTCTTTTAAGCGCTTTGAAGCAAGGCTCGTGCAGGCTTCCTCTATGGTGAAGCCCTCTGCCGTGCGGTCAATAAGCAGTGAATCCACCTGCGGGCTTCTTCTGTAACGCCACACCTCACGCACACGGCTCTTGTCCTTGCCTGAGTGCAGGTCGGCACCCTTTATCCTCTCGCAAAAGCCTGTTCCGAGAAACGCCATTCTGTGCATAAAGCGGCTGAGCCCCAGCGCACGCTCGGTCTTAAAGAGCGAAACTTCGACCTCCTGCCTTATGGCGGAGTTGAATTTGAGCTTGTATAGCTCGCAATGCTTTTCAAAATCAGCTATCAGCGGCGGCGTGTGCGCCGTGTCGCCTATGTGCCCTACCCCGTCGCCCGTTAACAGCTTTTTGAGTATGTCTATGGGCAGCGAGGTAGATACCGTGCGCTCACCCTTTATCATGCAGGATGTTACGCCGTCAAGCAGCTCGTATATGCCCCCCTCGGGGATATTTCTAAGTGCAGCCAGCCCGCCTATGAGCGTGTGCGCCGCCGTTACGTCGGATATGGCAACGGGCAGCTCCTGCTCCTTGCATTTTTTAGCACACGCTGCCAGCATATCAAGCACCTGTGCTGAATACGCACCCACAGGGCTTTTCTGAGCGCAGACCCTCTCAAACACGCTGTCGTAAAAGAAAGGGTAGCTCATGCCCGAGGCATAGCCGTGCAGCGCATCTGCCGCCTCGTAAGAATACGCCGCCGGGAAGCAGCCTGTGCAGTCCTTAGGCACTGAATGGGGCTTTACAGGCTTTATCTCGCCCCCCGTCAGCCGCTCATATAGCCCGGGGCTGTGAAAGCCGCCTGTGACCACGAGGACTCTCTTGTATATCTTCATAGCCTCTTTTATGTTAAACGCCATGTGCTGCTCTCTTATAAGGGTAGCATCTGCCTTCAGCTCCTCAGCAGGGGTGTCTTTTCTTGCAAGGGCGCAGTAGGTGTGCATTGCCCGCACAAACTCTTCGGGGGTCTTGTAAAGCCCCTCTATCTCGAAATACTTCTCCCAGAATTCCTCAAATGAGCGTATGCCCGTTTTCTCGCAAAGCGCCATGTAAAACTGCCCCCGTGTGAGCCTTGAATCATCGGCGTATGAGTGCTTGTCGCCTTTTAGCAGCCCCTTATCATGCTTTGTGTTTATAAGTATCTCGCTGTAGGGCAGGTCGATGAAGAATGCAGGTATGCCGCTTTTCTTTGCAAACGCCATGGCATTGTACTCGGGCGATGACTTCAAGAATGGGTAATAGCACCTGAAATCCTCCCCCTCTGGGGATATGTGCTTTTTCTTGTCCTTGTAGTAATAGTATATCGCCGCAGGCAGCCTTGTGCGCTCGTCTGTCAGCACGGGTATCAGCTCGTTTGCGTTCTCGGGGCCTTCTATGAGTATGACATCCGGGCGGTAAAGCTCAGCCGTCTTTATAAGCTGATAAGCGCAGGCAGGGCTGTGGTGCCGTACAGGGTAGAGCAGAAACGCCGCATCAAGGTCAAAAGGTATCACCGCAGAAGCGGGCTCGTTTTGAGATATTCCTTCCATAAGCCGCCCTCCCTGCTGCTCTTTTCCTTAACTGCCACTCTGAAATAGCTCCGCAGCTTTTCCAGGTCGTCCTTGTTTTCTTTGCAAACTGCGCCAAGCAGGCTCTGTGTCAGCACATCAAGGCTCACCCTTCCGCTGCCGTAGTACCATGCGTGGCTGATAGTCTGGTAGTATACCGAAACAGCCTCGGCTGTGCTCATCACCGCATCGGGCTTTGCAACGACAGTTCCCTCGGCGGTCATGCCCTCACGCAGCTCGTGGTAGGTAACAGCCAGAAGCTCTGCAACATCGGTATCAATTGGTGCATCTATATGCCCTGCCGCCGCAAGATCCTGCGCCTCCTTAACGATTATCTCTTTCTCTAAGCGCACGTCCTTTACAGGCTCCACCGTCTCGAAGTTAAAGCGCCTCTTGAGCGCCCCCGACATTTCGTTTACGCCCTTGTCACGGGTGTTTGCGGTGCCTATTATGTTAAAGCCTGGGCGTGCCAGCACAAGCCCCTCGTCACCCAGCTCGGGAATATTAAGTATCTGGTCGCTCATCACCGAGATAAGGCTGTCCTGTATCTCGGCGGGGGTGCGGGTTATCTCCTCAAATCGGGCGATTATGCCCTTCTCCATGCCAACAAGCAGCGGTGACGGCACAAGTGCCTCCCTGCAGGGTCCCTTTGAAAGCAGCAAAGCGTAGTTCCAGCTGTATTTTATCATATCCTCGGTAGTGCCTGCCGTGCCCTGCACCGTGTTTGTTGAAACGCCGCAGATAGCTGCGCACATAAGCTCTGAGAGCATGGTCTTTGCAGTTCCCGGCTCGCCTACCAGCATAAGCCCACGGCTGCCTGCAAGGGTTATTATAGCACGCTCGACAAGGGCATCGTTGCCGTAGAATTTGCGGCTTATCTTCTCTTTTCCGTCCTTTGTGTCAACCTCGCCCCCAAGGATAAAGGTGCGCACCATTTTGGGCGAAAGCACCCAGTTTTCGGGCTTTCTGCCGTCATCGGCAAACCTGAGCATATCAAGCTCTTCCTTGTATCTTATCTCGACCGGCGGCTTTATGAATTGCTGCATAATAATTCTCCTCTCAGATATACTTATTTCCTTTATTTGATTATATCATATACCCTGCCAAATGACAAGTGGAACATTTTAATGCATAATGCATAATTCATAATGCATAATTAAGGTGCGGCTTCGCCGCAGATGCCCATTCGGGCTTTGAACCGGACAAAACCGTAAAATCAGAAAACCGTGCCGCCCCCAACAAGTCCGAACAGAAACATCATCGCCGCAGGCGATACCATAATTGTGCATTGTGCATTGTGCATTACCCTTTACATCTATTATAGCATACTATCAGAAAAAGTGTGTAACAATTTTTGGACAGTAAATACATTTTGCATATCGCAAAATTTCCTCTTGCAAAAATGTAATAAATGTGATATAATATATTCATAATAAAAAATATAATTATAGGAGGTCATAAAATATGGAAGAACGTATGCAGACTATCGAATCAGCAAAGAATAAAAAGGTCAAGATAGGCGTTATACCCGGGCATTATGCGACAAACCACTCGCACATCAACTACTATGTCGCTATGACCGAGATAAAGTCGAGCTTCAAAATGGCTAAGGAGGCTGCGACCGAGCTTGCGCTCACCTATGCAAGCACCCATGTTGAAACTATCATCTGCATGGAGGGTACAGAGATACTCGGCGCATTCTTAGCGCAGGAGCTTTCTGCAAGCGGCATAAACAGGGGCGAGGACATAAGCGTTGTCACCCCCGAGCTCAACGCCGTTAATCAGATGATATTCAGAGACAACACACAGAAGGCTATCTGGGGCAAGCAGGTGCTTCTGCTCATATCCTCAGCTTCAACGGGCAAGACTATCAACAGAGCTGTTGACTGCCTGCATTACTACAGCGGCAACCTTGCTGCCGTGGCTGCTATATTCTCGGCTATCAGCGAGATAGACGGAATAGGCGTACACGCCCTCTTCACCGATAAGGATATACCCGATTACAAGAACTACGCCCCCAACGCCTGCCCCATGTGCCAGGCGGGCAAGAAGGTCGATGCGCTTGTTAACAGCTTCGGCTATTCAAAGCTCTGATATAAAAGCAATACCCCGAAGGAAGTCAATTCCCTCGGGGTTTATTTCATATACGGCTTTAAGCCGGGATCTGTAATTATGAATTGTTGACTTTTATCTGCGAGAGTACCTCGCCTACCTTGTCATTGATAACAAGCTCGGCGCTGTTGTCCATGGGGGTGGAGTCACGGTTGATTATCACAAGATGCTGCCCCCTGAAATAGCGCACCAGCCCCGCTGCGGGGTATACCACCAGCGATGTGCCTGCGATAATCAGCATATCGGCTGAGCTTATGGCGGCTATGGAGTTTTCAAGCGTCTCGTTGTCAAGCCCCTCCTCGTAAAGCACCACGTCGGGCTTTACCATTCCGCCGCACTGGCATATGGGCAGGGGAACGCTGTTTTTGATAAAGTCGGCATCATAGAATTTGTGACACTTCATGCAGTAGTTGCGAAGCACCGAGCCGTGCAGCTCGTAAACCGTTTTGCTGCCTGCTTTCTGGTGCAGCCCGTCAATGTTCTGGGTGACGACTGCCGAGAGCTTGCCTGCTGCCTCAAGCTCGGCGAGCTTTTTGTGGGCAATATTCGGCTCTACCCCGTCAATGAGCAGCTTGTCTCTGTAAAAGCGGTAGAACTCCTCCGGCTCGGCATCAAAAAAGCTGCGGCTTATCATCGTTTCGGGCGGGTATTTGTATTTCTGATTGTAAAGCCCGTCCTTCGAGCGGAAATCAGGTATGCCGCTCTCGGTGGATACCCCTGCGCCCCCGAAGAAAACTATCCTCCTGCTCTCGTCGATCATTTTCTGTAAAACAGCTATCTTCTCGTTTTTTTCCATAGCACCTAAACCTCCTCTTGAAATATTTTTATTTATGTGTTATAATAATATTGTATACTATTTAGAAATAAGAAACCGCATCGGCGATGTTACCTAATTTCATCAATAAGGCGGTCTTACCAACTTTCACCCATAATCAGTGCGGTAACGAATCCGCCCGACACCGCCGTACAAAGCCTTTGAGCGCTGTTACGCTTCATCGGCGGTACTTGACCCCGTTTAGAAGTAAGAAATTGTTCCGGGAACAGCTCTTACTTCTTACCTCTCACCTCTTATCTCTAAAAATCAAAGCTCACTACCTGAGTAATGAGCTTTGATTCCCTATAGAATTATGAAAGGATCTTTTTAAGATCACGTTTGATGAATCGTAAAACCTAAAGCTTTTGTAAGCATTTGACCTATAAGCTCTTGCGGTGGGGTGACCGCTTTAAAGGGAAGGATGAACCTTTAGGTTTTGAGCTTTAGGTTTTACCGTTCATCAAGCTGTTCCTTTACTGTACTTATATAATAACAGCCCTGTGTGAACCGAATATGAACTACGGCGACATATTTTGGACTTTTATAGATTTTAAGCGTAAAATAATCAGCAATTTTAAAAGCTGTTTTTGTATATTTTCAACAATCAGAAGAGCAAAGCGTTAAAAACCTCATTGAAATCCCCCGACACCGCCATGCAAGACCTTTGGTCACTGTAACGCATCATCGGCGGTACCCCCCCGTTTAGATGTAAGAAATAAGACGTAAGATGTAAGAAACTGTTCCGTGAACAGCTCTTACTTCTTACCTCTCACCTCTTATCTCTAAAAATCAAAGCTCACTACCGAAGTAATGAGCTTTGATTCCCTATAGAATTATGAAAGGATCTTTTTAAGATCACGTTTGATGAATCATAAAACCTAAAGCTTTTGTAAGCATTTGACCTATAAGCTCTTGCGGTGGGGTGACCGCTTTAAAGGGAA
>JAFYET010000364.1 GCA_017544125.1 Ruminococcus sp.
ATCATCTCGTGCTTGTAATCGTAGGTGTAGTCCTCCATAAAGGAAGATGTGCCATTCGGGTACATAGCCTTGATAACAGCCCCCATACCCGCTGTCTTCCAGTCACCCTCTGCACCGAAGCCGTAGCCCTTATGCATAAGGTGCTGTGCCGCAAGACCCGGCAGCTGATCCATTCCGTGCAGATCCTGGAAGGTGTTTGTGAAAGCGTGAGCGCCCTCACGAATGAGTATCTTTTCAATGGCTATCTCTTCCCTTGCCTGATAGCGCACCGACTTGTCGTCGTCAGTGCCAAAATCGTACAGTTTTTTGTACTCCTTGATAAGCGCATCGATCTCGGCTGTCGTGACCTTGTTCATCTCATTGACAAGCTCACCGACAGGCCATGTGTTTACCTGCCAGCCGAGGATTATCTGTGCCTCGACCTTATCGCCCTCGGTAACTGCCACCTCACGCATATTATCGCCGAAGCGGACTATCTTCAGGTTCTTTGAGAACATTGCGCCTGCACAGGCTCTCTGCCACTCGGCTATCTTGCCCTGCACCGCAGCGTCGCCCCAGTAGCCTGCAACGACGGTTCTCTTAGCCCTGAGCCTTGCGCCGATAAAGCCGTGCTCTCTGTCGCCGTGAGCCGACTGGTGAAGGTTCATATAGTCCATATCTATCTCGTCATTGGGGATAGTTTCGTTAAACTGCGTATGCAGATGCAGCCAGGGCTTCTGCAAAAGGGTAAGACCGTTTATCCACATCTTTGAGGGCGAGAATGTATGGCAGAAGGTGATAATGCCTGCGCACTCATCGTCAAAGTTTGCCTGCTTGACTATCTTCTCTATCTCGCCTGCTGTTTTGGCTGTCAGCTTATACTCAACGGGGAACGGCAGCTTTGTAAGACCCTCGACTATCTTCTTTGAGTCCTCCTCCACCTGTCTGAGCGTTTCCTCGCCATAAAGAAACTGCGAGCCTGTAATAAACCAGAATTTCAACATATTTATCCTCTTTCTATTCAGGGACACCGCATAGTATATACGGTATCCCTTTAGTTACTTATACTGTTAAATAGCCGCTGCCGCACGTTCGGCTGCAAGACCTGCCTTGTAGAGCTGCATATAAGCCTTTATGCCCTCGACATCCTTCGGGTCGGGGGAAGCTGTGCTGCCGTCCATACTGCCAAAGACCTTTTCATTCAAAAACTGCGCAAGGGTAAGTGCCTTATCCTCTCTTGCCGCAAATGCCGCAAGCAGGGCTATGCCCCATGCGCCGCCCTCGCCTGCTGACTTCATAAGGGTTATATCAGCACCCATAGCCGCCGCAAGTATATTCTGGCTGGGAACAGGTGTCTTGAACAGACCGCCGTGAGCGTATATCTTTTCAAGCCCCACCTTCTCCTCCTCGGTAAGTATATCCATACCTATTTTAAGGGTGGCAACTGTTGAATAAACAAGGCTCCTTGCAAGGTTCTCTATCGTGAACTTTGAATCGGGGCTTCTGAACACGAGGGGCTTTCCGCTGTCAAGACCTGTAACGGGCTCGCCTGCGTAGTAGTTATATGCTATAACACCGCCGCAGTCGGGGTCGCCTTTTGCTGCGAGTGAGTAGATAAGGTCATATAGCTGACCCTTTTTCATGTCACTGCCTGCCGCCGAAAGAAGCGAGCCGAACATATTAACCCACGCATCAAAATCGGTGGTGCAGCTGTTGCAGTGTACCATTGCAACAGGGTCGCCGCAGGGGGTGGTGACAATATCTATCTCCCTGTGAACAGCTTTCAGCGCTTTTTCAAGAACAATCATCGAAAAGATAGATGTTCCCGCTGAAACGTTGCCTGTTCTGGGGGCTATGCTGTTTGTCGCAGCCATGCCCGTCTGTGCATCGCCCTCGGGCGGGCAGAGGGGTACGCCTGCCTTGAAGCTGCCTGTGGGGTCGAGTATTTTTGCGCCCTCTTCGGTAAGGGTGCCTGCATTCTCGCCCACTGTCACTATCTTAGGCATTACATCAAGCAGCTTTTTGTAAAAGCGTGTGCCCTTTGTCAGCTCGTCAAAGCGCTCGGTCATCTTCTCATCATAGATGCAGTCAGATGAATCTATGGGGAATATGCCCGATGCGTCACCTATGCCAATGACCTTCTGCCCTGTGAGCAGGTAGTGAACATAGCCTGCAAGGGTGGTCATAAAGTCTATCCTGTCGATATGCTCTTCATCATTAAGTATAGCCTGATAGAGGTGAGCAATGCTCCAGCGCTGAGGAATATTGAAGCCCAGCTCATCTGTGAGCTTTGCGGCTGCCTGCTCGGTCATGGTGTTTCTCCATGTCCTGAACGGAACGAGCTGCCTGCCCTCCTTATCAAAAACAAGATAGCCATGCATCATTGCCGATATGCCCATGGCAGCAGCAGATGTGAGCTTTACGCCAAAATCCTTCTCAACATTTTTGCAAAGGTCAGCAAAGCAATCCTGAAGCCCTGCCTTTACCTCCTCGAGGGGGTATGTCCATACCCCGTCAAGAAGAGTGTTCTGCCAGTCATGCACGCCCGAGGCAAGGGGTGAATTATCCTCACCGATGAGCACTGCCTTTATTCTTGTTGAGCCGAATTCAATGCCTATACAGGCTTTGCCATTTGATATATACTCTGCCTGTGTCATGACGCAGCCTCCTTTGGTTTGGGAACTTTAACGTTAGCAGCCTTCATATTTGCCTTCTTGCGCCTTGCAATGATTATGCTCTGTACAACAAGGAATATGCAAAGCATTGCAGCTATTGTTATACCCGTCCACCATGCCTGGTCAAGACCGACCGATGAAACTATGCTCTGAATGAGCGAGAGTGAGAGCACACCGAAGAGTGTGCCTATGATGTTGCCCACACCGCCTGTAAGCATCGTGCCGCCGATGATAGCGGAAGCGATAGCGTTCATCTCTGCGCCTGTTGCGTGAGAGGGTGAGCCTGAGCCTACGTGCATGAAGTATACAAAGCCTCCGATACCTGCGAGCAGGCTGCATATAACGTGGGATATGAATGTGGTCCTCTGAGTGTTGATACCGAGCATGAGTGCGCTCTGTCTG
This sequence comes from Ruminococcus sp., assembly GCA_017544125.1. Lineage (GTDB taxonomy): Bacteria > Bacillota > Clostridia > Oscillospirales > Ruminococcaceae > NK3A76. The sequence goes on from JAFYET010000364.1 coordinate 3,057, forward strand.
TTGCCGCCTACTGCGTAGAAGTTGCGCCCGAGCTTTGTCCATTTAAGAACGACAAAGAGTATCACAACGATAGCCAGCGCCACAACGACACCTATCTCGATAGTTGCAGGTATGAACCTGCCACGTCTTGTGGTCGAACCCAAGAAATCGGGAAGGGTTATCCTTGTATCCTTAAGCTCAACAAAGTCTTTATTCTCAACGTTGAAGGGGTTGGTGTGGATTATTGTTATAAGACCTCTTGCGAAGAACATTCCCGCAAGGGTAACTATAAAGGGCTGTATCTTCAGGTATGCTACTAAGAAGCCCTGAACGATACCGAATGCAAGACCTATGCCCACTGCCAGCAGCATTGCCACATAGACATTGCCGCCGTGCATATCAAGGTAGACCGCACAGCTCATTGAAACGAGAGCAGTAACGCCGCCCACCGAGATGTCGATGCCGCCTGTTATCATAACAAGGCTCATGCCGCAGGCGAGTATTATAAGGTAAGCATTGGTGCTTATGAGGTTGAGCATTGTCTGGGGCTTAACGAAGCCCTCCTGCAATACGAAGTATGCATATAGATACATAGCGATGAATACCACTATGGTTATTGCCGTGAGCAGATTGGTATCTGTCATTCTGCTGCGGGGAGCTTTGAGCTTACCCTCTGGCGAAGAAGTTACACTTAACATCTGTAATACCTCTCTTTCGTCATATCACGCTGCTTTTGCGGCGGGAGCCTTTTTCCTGAACTTCTTGCTCAGCTGGCTCAGCTTTTCTCTGACCGTGGGCGCACTCAGAACAACGAGAGCTATAACAACTACTGCCTTGTATGCGGGAAGTGCTGTTGCCTTTACCTCAAACTTATAAAGCGTTGTTGTAAGGAACTGGATAACGTAAGCACCAAGCACGGAAGCGCTCATGGAGAACTTACCGCCGCTTAACGCATTACCGCCAAGTGCAACTGCAAGGATAGCGTCCATCTCAATATCCTTGGCAACTACCGAGTAGTTGATTGTGGATATACGGCTTACCTTTATGAATGCAGCGATAGCTACGCAAAGACCTAACAGAACGTATGTCATCAGCTTTATGAACTCGGGGTTGAGACCGTTGAGTCTTGATGTCTTTTCATTAACACCCACCGACTGAACGTAGAGTGAGATGTTTGTAAACTTCATAAACAGCCATGTAACTATAAAGCATACAATAGCTATAAGGAAAGGTGTGGGTATCGGTATACCCGGTATGTTGTTGCCGAAATAGCTGAATGTTTCATCGCTTACTATCGGTAGCTCGTTGTTGTTTATCCAGGCAGCTATCGAACGCCCCGCAGTGAACAGTATAAGCGTTGCGACCATGGGCTGTATCTTGAAAAATGCCACCAGTGCGCCGTTGAATGCGCCGAATGCCATTGAAACGAGGCAGGCAACGAGAAGTGCTACGATTATCGGTGCCTGCAGTGACGTTGGGTGGGAGTTGTTACCGCAGAGAACTCTGAGCATTACAGAGCCGCTGATGGCGATAGCCGCACCTACGGATATATCCTGTCCTCCCGAGGCAGCTGTTACAAGGGTCATGCCCAGAGCAAGTATTGCAAGCTCAGAGCCGCTGTCGATTATAGATATGAGATTTCCGCTGAGTATCATATTGCCCGCAGAGTTCTCTTTAAGCTCAATACGGAAGAATGAAGGGTCGGCAATCAAGTTGAAAAGTGCCAGAGCAAGCAGCGCTGCTATGGGTATGATTATCTGATGCTTTGTTATCCTCGCCCAGAGGGGTGTCTTGGGGGGAACTGCTTTATTTTTACTCGGCATTTTTCTCACCTCCTGCGATAGTGTTCATTACAGCGGCCTGAGTGAGCTGGTCGCCTGTGAGCTCGCCTACGAGCTTTCTGTCTCTCATTACAAGCAGCCTCGAGCAGGTGCGCAGCATCTCATCTGTCTCAGACGAGATAAATGTAACGCACATACCCTCAGATGCGAGCTTTAACACGAGCTTCTGTATATCCGTCTTTGTACCTATGTCGATACCTCTTGTAGGCTCATCGAGTATAAGGTACTTCGGGTGTGTCAGCAGCCACCTTGCAAGTATTACCTTCTGCTGATTACCGCCCGAAAGCGACTTGATAGGCGTGTTGACAGATGCGGTCTTGATATCGAGCAGCTTTATGTATTCCTCGGCAAACTCGGTAGCCTTTGCCTTTGAGAAAGGCTTGAAGAAGCCTGTCTTTACCTGAAGCGCAAGAATTATATTATCTCTTACCGACAGATCACCCACGATGCCGTCACGCTTTCTGTCCTCGGGCAGATATGCGATACCGTGCGCCATAGCCTGACGGGGCTTGGTTATCTTTACGTCCTTGCCGTCAATCTTGACCTTGCCGCCTGTCACCTTGTCAGCGCCGAAGATAGCTCTTACGCTCTCGCTTCTTCCTGAACCGAGAAGACCCGTAAAGCCGTTTACCTCGCCTGCCCTTATCTCGAAGTTGTAAGGACCTATGCCCTCTGAGCTGCTCAGGCCCTCAGCTGCATAGACGGGGGTCGAGCTCTTGTCTATCTCGGGCTGTGCCTCGCCCTTGATGTCAGCCATATCATCAAGCTCCTTGCCGAGCATCTTTGATACAAGCTGTATTCTCGGCAGGTTCTCAATCTCATACTCGCCTACAAGCTGACCGTCACGCAGAACGGTTATCCTGTCGCAGACCTCATACACCTGGTCGAGGAAGTGGGTAACGAATATTATACCTACTCCCCTCTCCTTTAACTGGCGCATGAGCACGAAGAGCTTTGCAACCTCTGATTCGTCAAGCGACGAGGTAGGCTCATCGAGGATAAGCACGCTGCAGTCCATATCAACAGCACGGGCGATAGCCACCATCTGCTGAACGGCTATCGAGCAGCTTGCGAGCTGCTGTGTTGCCTTTACTGCAATGCCCAGCGAATCGAGCAGCTTCTGTGCCTTTTTGTTCATGCCCCTCCAGCTGACAAGACCGCCCTTGCCACGGGCTATGTATATATTCTCTGCTACCGAAAGGTTCGGGCAGAGGGTTATTTCCTGATAAACTGTGCTGATTCCGTTCTTCTGTGCGTCCTGCGGGGAGTGGATATTGACCTTGCCCTTCCCCTGCAGCGAGATATCTCCCTCGTCCTTTACATGAACGCCCGTAAGTACCTTTATCAGCGTGGATTTTCCTGCGCCGTTCTCACCCATAAGGGCGTGTATCTCGCCCTTTCTTAGAGTGAAATCAACATTCTGCAATGCCTTTACGCCCGGAAACGATTTGTAGATACCCCGCATCTCAAGCAGCGAATCCTCTTTCATAGCGTTTTCCTCCCGAAAATATTCTTGATACTTGTGTCACGTTTTTGATATTTCAGCCTGATATTTGCAAAAAGAGAGTGCGGGGGGCATCAGAGCATTTCCCCTTTGCCTCACCGCACTATCCTTCGTGTGAACCGTGAAATTTATTATGACGTTTTGGTTTTAATTAGCCGATGCCGTACTTATCAACATCTTCCTTAGTGATAGTTGTAGCATCGAAGCCCTTCTCGTCCATGATAATGGTCTTCTGCTCGAGCTTCTCGCCCTTTTCGAGCTTGTCGATTACGTCCTTGATGTAAGAGGACTGGAAGGGGTTGCACTGGCCGTCGTAGTTCCAGTTCTGATCGAGCAGTTCCTGGAGAGCCCACTTGTTGCAGTCAAAGCCCATTACGATAACGTCCTTGCCAACGCCGTGAGATATACCAGCCTTATCAAGAGCAGCAACTGCGCCCTTAGCCATATCGTCGTTCTCAGCGTAGATTACGTTGAATTCCTTCTTGGAGTCGATAACAGACTGAACTATCTGCTGTGCCTTTTCAGCGTTCCACTCACCTGTCTGCTCTGCAACTATCTCCCACTTGCCGGAGTCAGCAGCTGCTGCATCTGTGAGTGCCTGTGAACGGCCCTTCTGAGCAGCCGAGCCCATAACGCCCTGAATGTGTATTACCTTGTAGCTGTCAAGATTCTGACCCTTGAGCCATTCAACAGCTGTAGTGCCTTCCTTAGCCATATCAGATACGATGGAAGCCTCATAGAGATCCTCGCTTGCATCTATTGTACGGTCAAAGAGTATTACGCTTACGCCTGCTGCCTGAGCATCCTTAAGAACGCTGTCCCAGCCTGCTGTATCAGCTGCGGAGATGAGGAGGTAGTCGACCTCGTCCTGAATGAACTTCTGAGCAGCTGCTATCTGCTCATCATTCTTCATGCTGTAAGCAAATTTTGCATCAAATCCGTTAGCAGAAGAGAATGCCTCCTGAAGATCCTTATCGTTAGCTGTACGGTAGCCCGACTCGTTAGGGTCGTTATTGATGATACCTACCTTGATAGGACCGTCAGAGCCGCCTGCTGCACCGCCGGAAGCTGCACTGCCGCCGCTGGAGCTTGTGTCACCGCAGGCTGCGAACATTGCTGTGCAAAGTGCTGCTGTGGATAATACTGCAAGAATTTTTTTCATTTTCATAATTGTTTCCTCCCTGATATTGTTTATCAAAGTTAATTAGGTCCTTAGTTAAGTTTTCAAACGTGTTCTTAACTTGTACTTACATTATAGCGAAAAGGTGCGTACATTTCTACCTATATATTTACTATAAATGTTCAATATTTTAAGTTTTGTTAATTTCGTAACAATTTGCGTAACCAAACAGGTAATTTATACATATCTATGTACGTACATTTGCCACCTTCTGGAACTGCCTCGGTGTCTGCCCGGTATACTTCTTGAATATCTGCCCGAAGTATCTGTAATCCTGAAAGCCCACCTCAAAGGCTATCTCATATATCATCTTGGATGTGCAGCAAAGCAGCTGCTTTGACTTGTCTATCCTCACCATATTCAGGTAATTAGACAGGCACTGCCCCGTTTCCCTCTTGAAAAGGGCGCTGAAATATGTAGGGCTCAACCCCACCTCATGGGCTATGCTCTCAAGTGATATATCATCACGCATATAGTTTGATTCGATGTATCTCTTGGCGTTTGTGACAACGCAGCACTTGTTTGTCTTGGCACGCTCTATGCGCCAGCTTATGCACTGCTCTATCATTATCAGCAGGTATTTCTTGGTCGCCTCAACAGTTGCAAGATGCTCCTCTATGCTGTCAGCATCGCCCAGCAGCGAGGTAAAGCGCCCGTCACTTATGCCAAGCTCGTTTGCAAAGTTGCGTGCCATTATGTAAATGTCCGTACAAACATAAAGCCGCAGCACCATTGACTTGAACTCATCAAAGTGTATCTCGTCGAGCATCTGCTCAAATTCCTCCCGACACGTGTCGGGACACCCGCTGCGCAGCAGGCTGTCTATCTTACCGGCATCGAGCTTGTTGACGCATAAAAAATCATCGGCTGTTTTTGTCTGTTTCACTGCAAACACCCCCTTATCTCCGCCTCAGCTTTACAGCTTTCTTACCGAGTCTCTTACTATGAGCTCGGGCTCAAATATCATATCACTGCACGCCATGTTCTTGTTTTCTATCATGCCTATGAGCATATTGGCAGCCGCCGCACCCAGCTTTTTGTGCGGGTGATGCACGCTTGTGAGCGGCACCTCGCAGATAGATGCGTACCTTGAATCGTCTATGCCCACCACCGACAAGTCCTCGGGAACACGTATAGCGTTCTCTTTACAGAACCTCAGCAGATTGATAGCCACCATATCGTTATAGCACACAACAGCCGTCGTCTTGTCAAACAGTTCGAGCAGCTTTTCCTTGGCATAGCCGAATATCTTGCTCTTATCAGCCGTTGCGAACCAGAAAACGTTGCGCTCAGACCCCTTGACGTTGTGGGCAAGGCAGCTTTCCATATACCCGTTGTAACGCTTGTGCCCCTGTATATCGTCAAGTGCGAATATGCCTGCAATGTCCTTATGCCCGCATTCAAAGAGATAGTCCGTCACCTTTCTGCCGGCAGATGTATCGTCCATTGCCGCATATGGGAAGTCCGCCCACTCGTACTTGGCATTGAAGAACACAAGCGGCAGCCCGCTCGCCTTTATCTTCCTGTAAAGCTCGGTATTTGGGTTCGGCAGTGCGCTCTTTGAAGGCTCGACTATAAGCCCGCACACCCCCGATGAAAGCATACTTTCAAGCGCCTGCGTCTCTTCAAGCACCTGGTCGTGGGTGATCGACAGCTGCATGGTATACCCCGTATCGCCCAGAACGCTCTCTATGCCCGTAACTATATGCGGGAAGATATAATCGCTGAAATATGTCGAGATAACGCCCACGCTCTTCTTAGCGGGAACAGCCGACACAGCGGCGGTGTTTACAGCCCTCTCGGTCACGAAAGTACCGCTGCCACGCACACGGCTTATGATGTTCTCACGCTCGAGTGTCATCATCGCCTGCCTGACCGTCTGCCTGCTTACACCGTGTATGCTGCAAAGCTCCTTCTCCGTCAGAAAGCGGTCATCGGGCTTGAGGCCGTTTTGCTTGATGTAATCCTTAGCCCAGTCAACTATCGCCGTATATTTGAAGTTGTCCATACCTACCCTCCTCTTTCTATAATTTTCTCTATTGGTTATGACAATTATAGCACAACAATACTTATTTGTAAATACAACTTACTATTTTCTTTAAAAATTTGTTCACACAAACAAAATGCGCCGCCTTTCTTTGTACACCTTGAATAAATAGTTACGTACATCTTGATGATAACTGTTCTATTTTCTTATGTTTTTGACATTTTTTTGCAGTTTGCCGTGCAAATGCACTTGAAAAATTTGCAAAAATATGGTATAATGTCATTAACTAATTAAATCTTAAGGAGGAAATTATGGATCTTCAGAAATTTGTCGAGGGTATGGATACCAACGCCAGCATATATTCGTTTGACAAGCTCCCCGACGGCAGCTTCAGCGAACTGAGGATAATGGCAGCAAATAACGGCTTCAAGGCTTTCTTTGCTATGAACCCCACAGCGCCCAAGTTTGAGCCCGGGCTGCCTGCAAGGGCATTTTTCCATGACCCGAACTTTGAGGGCTTCTGCTACCGCAGCGCTTCTGAAAGCAAGCCGCTCTATTCCTACGTTAACGCCCACGGCTCGTGGCTCACGGGCATATATATCCCCTTAGTTTCGGATAAGGAGGATACCTATAACTGCTGCTATATACTCACCATATCCCCTGAGCTTGAATCCGAGAAGATGTCAAAGCGCTCAGCAGAGATAGCAAACTCAGTGCTCGATATGAACATAAAGCTCAATAAGGAGCGTGACTTTATAACCTCTATCGCAGGCGCTGTAAGCGATATCAAGGAGATATGCTCATCACAGCTCTGCTCGGTGGTGCTTGTTGACAAAAGCACCAAGGAATGTACTTTCATAAACTCAGAGGGCAAGAACGATGAATACCTTAAAGGCATTTCGCAAAGCATGAACAGAACGCCCTATGATATGATACTTGCCTGGGAGAAGGATCTTGCAGGGAGCGATTGTCTGCTGCTCGATGATCTGAGCGTTGTCAAGCAGCGTGACCCCGAATGGTACGCATCACTTGTTTCAAATGATATAAGCAGCATCGTCCTCTATGCTGTAAAGTTCAACAACCAGCTTGTGGGCTTTATCTGGGCGGCGAACTTTGATGTTGATAACCTTATGAAGATAAAGGAGAGCCTTGAGCTTTCGACATTTTTCATAGGCGCAGTTATCGCCAACCACCAGCTGCTGGGCAGGCTTGAGGCTATGAGCATGAGCGACACCCTCACCGAGGTGATGAACCGGAACGCCATGAGCAAGCGCACCGACGGTCTTGAAAAGGGCAAGCCAAAAATGCTCGGCGTGGTGTTTACCGACCTAAACGGTCTTAAAGATGTCAACGACCGCCTCGGCCATACCGCAGGCGACAGGCTGCTCAAGCGTGCGGCATCTATCATAAAGACCACCTTCGGTGACTGTGAGATATACCGTGCAGGCGGCGATGAGTTCGTGGTGCTATGCCCCGAGATGACCGCCGAGGAGCTTGAGAGCCGCACCGAGGAGCTTCGCTCGATAATGGCACAGACTCAGGACGTGAGCTTTGCCATTGGTGCTATGCACTTTACAGGCGATTATGACATACGCAAAGCCCTGCAGGATGCTGATGAGCGTATGTATAACGACAAGCAGCGCTATTACGAGCAGAACCCCGACAAGAAGAGAAGATGAAATAACAGACTACGCCCCCGGGAATTATCCCGAGGGCGTTTTTTTGTACTGTTATTATTCCTGCTCCGTCTGCTCTTCCTGTGTGTCTGACTTGCCCTCTGCGCCGTAGTAGCGCATTGCAAGCATGGTCAGGTCATCAAACTGCGGGGCTTCCTTCACAAAGCCGTCTATCTCGCTTCTGAGGTCAGCAAGCAGCTCACGCAAGGGCTTATCCTTGCTCTTATTGAGCGCCTCGATCATTCTGTCAGCGCCGAAAAGCTCATCTTCGGCATTGGTCGCCTCGGGCACACCGTCTGTGTAGACAAACAGCGTATCGCCGGGGTTTATCTGAAATTCATGCTCTCTGAACTTCATGCCGGGCATACAGGCAACGGCAGGTGAATGCTTGTTCTTTATCAGCTCAAAGCTGCCGTCCTTGCGCATTACTGCGGGGTGCTCGTGACCTGCGTTTGCAGCCATGCCCTTGCCGGTGGATATCTCTATAACAGCCAACCATACTGTCACGAACAGGTCTGACTTATTGCCCTCACACAGCTGCTCGTTTGCTTCGCTGAGCACCCTTGCAGGGCTGAGGTCGCCCATTTGTGCATAGTTTTTGATAAGCGTTTTTGCTATCACCATAAACAGCGCCGCAGGTATGCCCTTGCCCGAAACATCAGCCATTACCAGCGCCAGATGGTCTTCATCTATAAGGAAGAAATCGTAGAAAGCGCCGCCGACCTCCTTTGCGGGGTCCATGGTGGCATACAGCTCAAATTCCTTTCTCCCCGGAAATGCAGGGAATATCCTCGGCAGCATATCAGCCTGTATCTGCGTTGCTATGCTCAGCTCTGCGCCTATACGCTCCTTTTCGGCGGTTATTTCCCTTATGTCGGCAATATACTTCTGCGTGCGTGCCGAAAGGTCTGCAAAGGCAGTTGCCAGCTCCTCAACCTCGTCATTGGTGCGGTAGCTGTCCTCCATTTCAAATGCCAGATCACCGTCACGCAGCTCGCCTATGCGGGTGGTCATTCTCTCTATGGGACCTACCACATACTTGGCAAGCCTCAGCGATGCAAAGGCTGCAAGCCCGAGCACGACTACCGTGACTATAAGCACCGTTTGCAGCGATTTGTCGGCGCTTTTCTGATTCTTGCCATTTGCCTCCTCAACTATCTTATCATGCCTGCTTATCATCTCCTGCGCAGGCAGGCGTGTCACTTCAACGGGTATGCCCGTAACGACAGCCCAGCCCACTGTCTTCATGGGCGCCCCTGCCAGGTAGTAGTCTGTGCCGTCAACGTTTATTTTGCAAAGCTCTGTCGGCTTGGTGAGGGCGGTCTTTATGAAGTTTGAAAGCTCTCTGCTGCCTGTTTCACGAAGGTCAGCCCCCTCCTCTGAGGGTATGGCCTCAAATGTGCCTTCCTTCTCGGGCGAGAAGATGACATGGCCGTTCTCATCTATCATGCAAACAAAGCCGCCGTCCTCTGCGGTGGAGGATATATACTCCGACATACTGTCAAGGAAGATATCCGCCGCAGCAACAGCCACAAGCTCGCCGTCACAGTAAACGGGGCAGGCGCAGACAACCCCCACATAATCAGTAAAGCTGTCACGCTCAAGACCTGTGAAATATATACCGCCTGCCGCAGCCGCACCCTTGAACCAGGGGCGTGAGGGCGCGTCGAATATCTTTATGACATCGCCGTTCTCATCAAAATACTCCCCTGCCCTGTCATCAACAAACAGCGTGCAACCGTCAACTGTGGATATTATGCAGGAGCTGAGCTTGTCTGAATTCCTGAACATCTCCACCATTATATCCTGCAAATTACTTGCCACGGCAAACAGCTCGGAATTCCCGGGGTCAGCCCCCTCGCTGTGCTGAAGCTGTGCCGTGGGCTTGCCGTTATTCGCCTTATCGGGGTAGCCCACCTCACGCAGCGACAGCTTGCCCTTGTCTTTATAAAGCTCGGTCGCCATGGCAGCAAGGTTCTTTACGTCCTTCTCCACATCGGCAAACATCTCGTCCGACCTCTCCGCCTCATAGGCAGAATTGCGCACCAGCGAGCTTTTCACAACTGCGTCCATAGTATCGTCAGACACCTGGGTTATTGACTTTTGCAGCTCGGAATTAGTCTCCTCCGACACCGTCGAAAGGCTTTTCGCCTGATACACCGCCGCACCTATATACACACCTATTATCACAAGCACCAGCAGCGTACCGAGATTAAATATCTTCTGCTGCAAGCCGCCTATTTTCAACCCGAATATCCTTTTCATGCTATACCTCATTTCAAATATCATGCAGGTCTGTTTTATTTATACTATTATAACATATTTTAAAATAATTTTCAAGATGCGGGGCGTATATTTCTTTCGGCATAAAAAAGCAGGCAGCCTTACGGCTGCCTGCGGGGTGGTTATCCTATAGGATGATCCTCAGTATCATTCCCACATCCATCGGGAGGACATGATGTTGTGATAACATCCTCTGCCGTGAATTTAATAACCTCAAGTTCTAACTCCGAATAATTCTGTTTCATTTATTATACCTCCATAAATTATTGACCAAAGTATTCTTTTGC
>JAFYET010000365.1 GCA_017544125.1 Ruminococcus sp.
CCCACCTCTCTGTCGGTGGTGATAGGTGCAATGGTCGGTATCTCGCTGCGCCTTTTGCCGTAGCCCGTGCAGTAGATATTGAGGGTGCATATCCTGAATATCTTCATCAGCAGCGAGCGGGTTATATCATAGTAATAGATATGCTCTCTGTCCATAACATCGTGCCGGAGCGTCCATATGCCGCTTTTTACCGTGAGCCTGCCGCCCTGCCTTGTTACCGAGAAGTGCCAGTAGCGCATAAGGTTTGCAAAGAACGAAAGCAGCCAGCCGCCTATTATCACAAGTGCGGCTATGACGATGATAAAGGGTATGCTCTTTGTATATTTTGATATCTCACCTGCGGCGGTGTTTAAAAGAGTCACCTCTATCTTTCTGTCAACAATGCGTGATGCCTCAAACAAAAGACCTGCGAAGATGATAACCCCCGAAAGGGTCGATGAGAAAAACAGCGAGAATGCAAGCTGGTTTCTCTTTTTGCTCTCGACGGTGTATCTCGCAGCACGGGTGCTTTCCTCGGTTATGAGCCCCAAGATATGCTCGGCACGCTTTTTGGGCAGCACGAGGGTTATATCCGTGCGGGAAACGCTGTTGGCATCGGTGTCGATATAAAGGGTGCTCGCCCCGAAAAGCCGCTGGAACGAGCTTTAATGTACCGACACCGTGGTAACGCTCGCAAAGGCGAGCCTTGTGGCAGCAAGCCCGAAGTAGCCCGAGTGTGAGGTCATGCTCTTATCATCTATCTCAAAGAAAACAAACACCCACCTAAGCACCGCAAAGGCGAATATTGCGGTTATTGCAAGAATATCGACCCAGTTGGTGACGAGCCATGAGTGTATATCAAATTTCAGCGCTACAAGATACTTCACAAGGGGTATCAGAAGCAGCCACATAGCCTTTGATGTATAGCCGATTATCTTTATAGGGTGCTGCCTGTGGCGCATGAATTCACGCACACGGCGCATCAGCCTATGCTGTTTCATCGGGCACCGCTTCCTTTCTGAGGGTCTTATCAAGGAACGAGCTTATCTCCTTGACATCGCCCCTGCTTAAAAAGAGGAAAAACATTCTCGAGCCCAGGGAGTTTACGATAAGGAAATTGAGCCCCGTTGCCTGACTCAAGGGGGTAACTATCGCCGTGAAGGAGCGCACAGAGCTCAGCTTCATAAACTGCTTTTTATAGATAAACACGCCGGTTTTGCATATAAGCTCATTACGGCTGACAGAATAGCGGCTCAGCGAAAAGAAAAGCGGCACAACTATCAGCAGCACGAGGAATGTAAATATTATCACAAACAGCATGACATACCAGAAAATAACAGATTTGAACATAGCTAAAAAGCCGCAGGCAAAGCATAAGGCAAGCGACAATATTATAACAAAAAGATATATAGATATCATAGCGAGCCTTGACGGCTTATAAGTATGCATTCGTAATTTCCCCTTAATACAAGGATTGACAGTTCAGCCTTTACTTTATGGCGACACAATATGCCAATGCCGGCTGTTAGGGCAGCAAGTTTTTATTAATTCAGGTGATTTAGTCGGGGCTTATGCCCGAATGGGCATTCGTCCGCCGCAAGGGAAAGTTTTGCGAAGCAAAACTTTCGTATTATCCGCTTCAGCGGATAATACAATACTCAATACCTGTTACCAGTTACCTGTAACCTGTTGCCTGATCTATACCTTATGATTTAATAGTCAGATCGTCTTTTCAGCGTGGCGGGTCACATGGCAGCCGACATTTACGCTGACGGGAAGTCCTGCTATGTGGGTGGGTGCCTCCTCGATGTTTACGGCAAGGCAGGTAACGCTGCCGCCGAAGCCCTGGGGACCTATACCCAGAGCGTTTATCTTGTCGAGCATCTTCTGCTCGAGCTCACGGTAGAGGGACTTTTCGTTTCGCTTTTCAACATCACGGCAGAGGGCTTTCTTGGCAAGGTATGCGCACTTTTCAAAGTCGCCGCCTATACCCACGCCCACAACTATGGGCGGGCAGGGGTTCGAGCCTGCTTTGGCGATACTCTCAGCCACAAAGTCAACTATCTCGTCCTGTGTCACAGAGGGGGTCATCATTTTGAGCGCTGACATATTCTCAGAGCCGAAACCCTTGGGCGCTACCATTATCTTCACCTTGTCGCCCTGTGTGAATTTAAGATGCACGACAGGCGGGGTGTTATCCTTGGTATTTACTCTCTCAAGCGGGTCTGAAACGATAGAGCAGCGAAGCCGCCCGTCAATATACCCACGGGAAACGCCCCTGTTTATCGCCTCGTTTATATCGCCGCCCACAAAGTGAACGTCCTGCCCTACCTCCATAAAGATGACAGCCATGCCTGTGTCCTGGCATATGGGTATGGTCTGCTCACGGGCAACGTTTATATTGTCGATTATATCGTCAAAGACGTTTTTGCCGACGGGTGATTCTTCCTTTTCCCTGCCGCACTTTATGCACTCCTCCAGCGTCTTCGGCAGGTAGAGGTTGGCATTTATACAAAGCTCTCTTACTGTGTTTTCTATTTCCTGAACGTTTATCTCACGCAATGTTATTCTTTCCTTTCGTATCTAACCTCTCCGCCTGCAACTACAAGCGAGGGTGATGAGTATATATCAAGCGGGTCGCCGTCAAAGAGCGACATATCCGCCATTTTGCCTGTTTCAAGCGAGCCTATGAGCTCATCTGCGCCAAGCGCCCTTGCGGGGTTTATGGTAAGCGCCTCTATCGCCCTGCCACGGGGCAGACCGTTTTTAACAGCTATCGCCGCTGTCAGCGGCAGGTACTGTATGGGCGTTTCGCTGTGGTCGGTGCAGATGCTGATACACACGCCTGCCTTGTCGAGCAGTGCGGGGTTTGCGGGGGTGAGGTTTGCAAGCTCGGGCTTGCACTTGTCACAAAGAAGCGGCCCGCACACGGCAAATGCCCCCTCCTCACTGAGCTCATCGGCTATCAGGTGCCCGTCGGTGCAGTGAATGAGCAGGTAGTCAAGGTCAAATTCCTTGGCTATCCGTATAGCTGTGAATATATCATCAGCCCTGTGGCAGTGAAAATGCGCCTTGACCTTCTTTTCCAAAAGCGGTATGAGCGCTTCGTTTTTTATGTCATACTCGGGCAGATCCTCGCCCTCGGCTTCTGCTTTTTTCTTGTCATCGTTATAGCGCTTTGCCTTATAGAGCGCCTCTCTTATGATAGCCGCTATCGCCGAGCGGGTGTAGGGGGTCTGCTCCTTGCCCATATAGGTCATTTTGGGGTTTTCGCCCATTGCAAATTTTATGCCCACGGTCTTTATAAGCATCTTGTCTATCCTTTTGCCATAGGTGCGTACAAGCGCTATATCCCCCGCCACGGCGTTTGCTGAGCCGGGTGACACGGCAGCAGCGGTTATGCCTGCTTTTATAGCCTCGCCGAAGCTCTCGTCCATAGGGTTTATGCCGTCTATTATATGCATATGCGGGGTGCAGGGCTCACTTTCCTCGTTGAAGTCATCACCCTCCTCGCCGACACCGTTTGTGGTGAGCCCCAGGTGGGTGTGCGCATCAATAAACCCGGGGCAGAGCATTTTACCCTGTGCGTCATATGCGTCAACATCGCCGCACTCGCCCTCGCCTATCTGCGTTATAACGCCGCCGCTCCATTTGATAAAGCCACGCTCTATCACACGGCGCTGTTTGTCCATTGTTATTATTTTAGCATTTTTTATACAGTTCATTCGTCTTACACCTTAGTTTTTTCCCGTAGAGCCGAAGCCGCCCTCGCCTCTCACCGTCTCGGAAAGCTCATCTACCTCCTGCGTTTCGGGGGTCAGCACGTTTGTGATAACAAGCTGCGCTACCCTGTCGCCTGCCTTTATGTCATAGTCCTTATCCGAGTGGTTATGCAGTGCGACTATTATCTCGCCCCTGTAATCCCAGTCAACAACGCCCACGCAGTTTGCAGGCGCAAGCCCGAACTTGGTCGCCAGCGAGCTTCTTGCATAAATAAACAGACACACGTCCTTCGCACCATCGACCTCTACGGATATGCCCGTGTGAACCTTTACGGTCTTCCCTGCCTCAGCCTTTATATCCTCAGCCGAGCAAAGGTCGTAGCCTGCGCTGAAAGGTGTCTGCCTCTGCGGTATAACTGCATTTTCGTTAAGCTTCTTTACAAGTAGTTTCATTTTCTGTCCTCTTTCTGTTATATTATCCCACGGTAGTAAAGCCCACGGGTCATGTTCTTTTCATCAAGTGCTGTGCCGTTTTTGTAGGCGGCTATGACCTTGCCCACACGCTCCTGCGTTTCATCGGTAAAGTAAAGCGATAGGAAGTCAGCAAAGTCAAGGTCTATGAGCTTGTCGCTCATGACTAAAACATCAGAGTTTAACAGCTCGACATAGCCCTTTTGCTTTGAGCATTTTACCTTGAACGCCCTGCCCGTGCGGTCATAAAGCTCACCCTTGCAGCCCTTACAGCCCACCGCCTGTTTAAGGGGGCAGTTTGCTGTAAGCATAAGGGGCAGCCGCCCGTATGCAAACACGCCCACAGGCACAGGCGAGCTTATCTGCTTAAGTTTACCTGTTTTCAGCTCAAATGACAGGGTGATATCACCAGCCCCCATATCGGCAAGCACGCCTGCCGAGAGTGAGTTTGTTATATTGAGCCCGAAGTCTGCCGACACGCTCATGCCAAGCTCTTTAGCTATCATGATGTGTGCGATATTTGTGGCGATAAGGCGGTTTATGCCGGCATCTTTTGCAGCCCTTATGCGGCTTATCTCTGCTGCCTCATCGAATGTGAACCTGTCGCCCACCACTGCCAGCTTATCGGCAGGCAGCCCCATATCAAGTGCAGTCAGCGCCATCTCCGGGGGAACACACACCATAGAAACAGCACTCATATCAACACCGCCCAGCTGCTCTGCACGGCTTATAAACACACGCAGCCCGGAGGGCTGCTTTTTATGCGACCTGCGCTCAGGCTCGCAATGCGAAAAGGCGCAGACATTTGTATTTGCCGCCGCCCGCTTATCATCAAGCAAAGCGCAGGCTTCTCGCCTCATTGCATTAAGTGCCGATGCGGGTATCATAGCGCTTTCTGACAGATCGGCGCTGACAGCAGCAGGTTCATATATAGTATCGCCCAGCTTTGATAGCTGTGCGGTGACATACCGCTCATCAAGGGGGCGTTTTAGTGCCGTCTGCACAGTATCGCCCGTCACGGTAACGCTTATGCCGTTATTATCACAGGCTGTGAGCTTTGCCGCCTCGCCCTCGTGGGCATAAAGTGAAAAGCTGATAGCGGCATACTTATGCTGTGTGCGGTAAAGCTCGTGTATTTTGGGGAAAGCCTCGTTTGCAGCTTTGACGTTTTCTTTAGTGCGTGTGCCGAACATACTGCTGCCCGTTTTGCCAAAGTAGTATCCGTCGGTAAACCCGTCACGGGAGAAAACGTCACTAAGCAGCCCTATATCGGGGGCTTTGCCCGAAAGTGCATCGCTGCAGGCGTTTGCCGCCGCAGCCACATACTCGGGGCGCTTCATCCTGCCCTCTATTTTAAGGGAAGTAACGCCCATATCCTCTATCTCTTTGAGAAATGGTATATACGACATATCTTTGAGCGACAGGTCATACCGCTCGCTGCCCTTTACTGCACTTGCAGGCAGGCGGCACGCCTGGGCGCACATACCACGGTTGGCACTCCTCTGCCCTATCACAGCGCTCATATAGCACTGCCCCGAAACGGACATACACAAAGCCCCGTGAACAAACACCTCGGTCTCGATGCCCATTTTGGCAAGGCTCGCTATCACGCCCTTTGGCAGCTCACGAGAGAGCACCGCCCTGCAAAAGCCCAGGCTCTTTACCGCCTCGACCCCCGCCGCTGTATGCACCGTCATCTGGGTAGATGCGTGTATCGGCAGGTCGGGGCAGCATTCTCTGACTATAACGGGCAGGCACAGGTCCTGAGTGATTATGCCGTCAATGCCCAGCTTACAGGCTGTTTGCAGCTCGGAAACGAGCAGCGGCAGCTCATCGTCTGTCACAAGGGTGTTTATCGCCTGATAGAGCTTAACGCCACGCTTATGGCACTCATACACTGCCCTTTCAAGCTCGCCCTCATCAAAGTTATGCGCCGATGCTCTGGCGCTGAAATTGCGTGAGCCGAGATACACCGCATCGGTGCCTGTTTTAAGCACCGCCTCGAGCGTTTCATACCCACCGCAGGGGGAAAGCACCTCTGACATTACTTACTGCCCTTGCCCGAGTTTGTCTGGTTTATGCCCGCAAGGGTAACACGGCTCGCCTGCTTTGCAGCAGGTGCCTTTTCAGCCTCGAGCTGGTTTACCTTCTCCTTTAAGAAGGCATTTTCACGCTCAAACTGCTTTAAGCGCTCCTTAAGGTCGTTATTGTCCTTTTCCAGCTTATCCGCCTTATCCATAAACACGGCGCTGCCCTTTTCGTATTTATCTATCGCTTCATTGAGCGACTTATTCTCGTTCTCGAGCTTTCTCATAGCGCCGTCAAGCACTGCCTTTTCGTTCTCAACACGCTTCATGGCAGCGTTCATCGTTGCCTTTTCAGCTTCTATGGTGGTGAGCTTTGTGCTCAGCTCCCTTATCTGCTCGGTCTGCTTATTTGACTTATCCATATACAGGTTGGTGCCTGCGGCTATCTTGCTGGCGTTCTGGACGGCTATCCTGCCCTCCTCCTCGAGCTTTTTGCACCTTGCCTCAAGGGCAGCCTTTTCCTTAGCCGACTTTTCAAGCTGCTCATCGCAGAATCTCTTTACCGTTTCAAGTTCTGCCTTGGCCTTGTCTGCCGCCTCGACATAGTCCTTTATCTGACCCCTTATATTATCTATGCTCTTGCGGTTCTTACAAGCCTCATCAAGCGCTTCGAGAGCCACAAGCATAGCACCGTCAAGACGTGACAGCTCGCTTTTGCCCGTCATAGCCTTTCTGAGCTTTTCGTTGAGCATATCAGCAAGCCTGTCGGAATAGCCCTGCGACTCCTCCGTTGCGAGCAGATAATCTCTACCGTAGATTTTTACCAAGACCTTGTTTTTCATTACACTTCTCACCTTTCAGATAAAATAGGTTCTTCCTTTGGGTACTATTATTCATATTATACTATATTTTAATGAAAACTACAAGAGGTTTTGGGAATTTTTTTGAAATTATACAAAAAAATATAACTCTAAATGTAATATTCGCACCTTGAAAAATATGAATTTTTTTGGTATAATTATAGTAGGTGTAATATATCCATAAATTATGTTAATTGTATAAAAATCCTAACTGAAAGGGTTGATGATCTTGGCTAAATTTGAGGCCGGCATGGAGGCCATGCTTGATACCTTCGTATTTGAGACTTCCTCTCTGCTTGAGGAGCTTGACGATATACTCATGAGAACTGAAAATGACGAGCTTTTGCCCGATGACATAGCCGAGATCTTCCGTGTAATGCACACGATAAAGGGCTCGGGCGCTATGATGGGCTTGCAGAATATGTCAAAGCTCGCCCACTCGGTGGAAGATCTTTTCTACATCATACGTGAGGATAACTCTGTAAAATACGACAAGCCCGCTATGTACGAGCTTTTATTTGCTACGTCCGATTCGCTCAAAAACGAGATAGACGTTATTCAGGACGATTCGCAGGAGCTTACCGACTTTACCGAGCTTATGAACAAGATACGTGCCTTTGCAGCCGTTATGAAGGGCGAGGGCGCACCTGCCGAGTCAGACAGCGGCAGCTCGGGGTTTGACCTTGCATCTATCTTCCCCGAAGATGAGCCTGAAGAGGTAATGACCGCAAAGGTAACATTCTTTGAGGAATGTATGATGCCCACCATAAGAGCGCTTATTCTCGTACGCAACTTAGGCGACATAGCCGAGGTCTGCGGCACATATCCCCCTGATCTGAACGACGACAGCTCGGGTGCTGAGATACTCAAAAACGGGCTTTTCATAAAATTCGTCACCGACAGCAACGAGGCGGTGCTTGACAAGCTGCAAAACGGCATTGACGTTGACAAGGCAGAGCTTGTGACAAGACCTGCGGCAGGCGCTTCCGACGCAGGCGCAGCAGCGGCAGGCAATATCCCCGCAGGGGTGTTCTCTGACGATGAGCCTGAGGATATGGTGACGGTGAGAGTCACCTTTGACGAGGAATGTATGATGCCCTGCATAAGAGGCATGATACTTGTGCGTGGGCTCGGCGACATAGCAGAGGTCTGCGGCACATATCCCCCCGACCTGAACGATGACAGCTCGGGCGACAAGATACTCAAGGACGGGCTTTTTATAAAGCTCATGACAGATGACAACAACGCCGTTATCGAGTCGCTCAAAAAGGGGCTGAACGTTGTAAATGCCGAGCTTGTCAAAAAGCCCGACAAGAACGCCGCCCCCGCAGCAGCGCCCGCACAGGCGGCAACTCCCGCAGCACCTGCGGCAGAAGCTGCAAAGCCGGCTGAAGCTAAGAAAGCCGCCCCTGCCCCCAAAAAGCCTGCGGGCAGCGGCGAAAAGACATCGAGCATAATCTCTGTCAAGCTCGAAAAGCTCGACAAGCTGCTTGACCTGGTGGCGGAGATAGTTATAACCGAATCAATGGTAATATCAAGCCCCGACCTTAAAAACGTATCAGGCAACCTCGAGCGCTTCCAGAAATCATCCCGTGACCTCAAAAAGCTCACCGACGAGCTTCAGGACGTGGTTATGAGCATCAGAATGGTGCCTGTATCAAACGCATTCTCAAAGATGACGAGAGTTGTTAGAGATATGAACAAGACCCTCGGCAAGGGGGTAACACTGGTGTTTGAGGGCGAGGAAACAGAAGTTGACAAGTCGATAGTAGATATACTCAACGACCCGCTGATGCACATAGTAAGAAACGCCGTAGACCACGGCATAGAGACCCCCGATGAGCGTGCAGCCTCGGGCAAGACCGACCCGCCGACAGTTACCCTCTCGGCAGGGTATGACTCGGGCGAGGTAGTTATAGCGTGCCGTGACAACGGTGCGGGCATGGACAGGGAAAAGCTGCTTGCAAAGGGCAGAAAGAACGGCATCTTAACAAAGCCCGAGAGCGAATACACCGACAGAGAGGCTTTCTCGCTCATCATGGCGGCGGGCTTCTCCACCAACGAGGTAGTTACCGAATACTCTGGGCGTGGCGTTGGTATGGACGTTGTAAGAAAGAACATCGAGTCGGTAGGCGGCAAGCTGTATGTTGACTCAACGCTCGGCGAAGGCTCGACATTCACTATAAAGATACCGCTCTCACTTTCTATCATCGACGTAATGGGCATAGATGTTGCAGGGTATAACTTCTCTGTTCCCAAGAACGTGATAGTTGAGCTTTTCAGGGCGACCCCCGATATGCTTATGGAAAACGACACGCTGATAATGCGGCGTGGTATGTGCCTGCCCCTTTACAGAATGAGCAGGGTATTCGGCGTGCCGGGCGAGAACAAGCCCCTTACCGACGGCGTTATTCTGCTTTGCGATGCAAACGGCAGCAAGGCCTGCTTCTTTGCAGACAGGCTGATAGCTGACCAGCAGGTGGTAGTAAAGCCCTTCTCGGTGCTGCTTTCGCAGTACAAGCTAAAGGAGCAGGGGCTTTCGGGCTGCTCGGTATTAGGCGACGGCTCAATAACCACAATACTCGATATGAAAGAGATAATAGACACCTTAGAGGAGCGTGAGGGCAAATGAGCGAAGAGAACAAGGAGCTGTTAGATGATCTCAGCGGCCAGATAATGACCTTCACCTGCAGCGGTGAGACTTATGCCTTTGATATAATGGATATAACCGATATCATCGAGATACCCGAGATAACAAAGATACCAAAGCTGCCCGAATTCCTGCTCGGTGTTATAAACCTGAGAGGTCAGGTAGTGCCTGTTATGGACTTTAACCTCAAAATGGGCAAGCCCAAAGAGGAATACGACTCAAAGACCTGCATCATAGTCACCGAGCGTGACAAGGCAAGCATCGGCATACTTGTAAACCGTGTGCTCGATGTTGAAAAGGTAACTAAAAAGGATATAATCCCCTACCCGAAGAAGGGCTCATTCATAAGGGGCATAATCGAGCGTGACGGCTCACGCACTGCCCTTATCGACTGGAACGAGCTGGTGGGGCTTGAAAAGAAATAACTTATACACTGACAAAATAAATCAACGGAGATAATGCTTATGCAGATACTTGACTGTGATTTCGAGCGTCTGGTGACGTTTGTAAAATTCAAATACGGCATCAATTTGCAGGATAAGAAATTCCTTGTGGAAACAAGGCTGACAAACTATATCCTCGACTGCGGCTTCCGTGATTTTGCGGAATACTGCACAGCTCTCTACAACGACACGTCGGGCAGAGAAGTCGCAAATATGATAAACAGGATAACCACAAACCACACCTACTTTATGCGTGAGACTGAGCATTTTGAGCACTTTATGCACGTATTCCTTGCTGATGCCGTCAAAACGAGAGAGGATAAGACCTTAGCTATATGGAGTGCGGGCTGCTCATTCGGCAACGAGCCTTACAACCTTGCCATGTGCGCCAACGAGTTTTTGGGTGCGCAGAAAAGAGAGTGGGACTGCCGAATACTCGCAACCGACGTTTCATTCCATGCTTTAAGAAACGCCAAGAACGGTATGTACCCCGAGCAGGACCTCGAGCAGCTGCCGCCCGGCTGGCGTGAGAAGTATTTCATCAGGAAAGCCAAGGGCATATATCAGGTAACAGATGAAATAAGAAGCGATGTTATCTTCAAATATCACAACCTTATGGAGCCGATAGAGTTCAAGCGCAAGTTTGACCTCATTCTCTGCCGTAATGTTATGATATACTTTGATGAGCGCACAAAGAGTATGCTGTGCAGGCGCTTCTACGATGCCTCAGCAGAGGGCGGCTATCTCTACATAGGGCACGCTGAGGCTGCCCCATATGATATGATGTACCGCAAGGTGAAAACTGCCATTTATCAGAAGATTACCCACGGAGGTGAAGGCTGATGGACAACAGGATAAGAGTTCTCATCGTTGATGATTCAGCCGTTTACCGCACGGTGTTTGAAAAGATACTGAATGACAACCCCGACATACACGTTGTCGGCAAGGCTGAGGACGCATACAACGCAAGGGATATGATAATCAAGCTGCACCCCGATGTTATGACCCTTGATATAGAGATGCCGAAGATGAGCGGCGTTGACTTTCTAAAAAAGCTCATTCCCCAGTATGCCATACCTGTTGTGGTATGCTCGTCTGAGGAGAAGAGCGCTATCAAGGCGATAGAGGCAGGCGCCGTTGAGTTTGTGGCAAAGCCCCGGAACCTTACCTCGGGGGCGGAGCTGGCAAAGTTCGGTGTGCAGCTGGCAAATGCCGTAAGGCAGGCTAAAAACGCCAAGAACATTCACTCTGGGACGCAAAGCTACAGGGTAAAGACCTTCGGTGCCGATGAAAAGACCGACAAGATAATAGCCATAGGCGGCTCAACAGGGGCTACCGAGGCGCTGCCAAAGGTGCTTGAGGGCATGAACACCCACACGCCCCCTATAATATGCACCATACATATGCCCGAGGGCTACCCCGAGATATATGCACAAAGGCTCAACAAGCAGCTGAAGATAGAGGTAAAAGAAGTGACCGACGGAATGTACTTAAAGCGTGGCATGGCGGTCATAGCCCGTGGCAGCAGGCATATGCGGGTGTATAAGGACAGGAACGGCTACTTCGTCACCTGCGAGGCTGGTCCCAAGGTGTCGGGGCATTGCCCGAGCGTTGATGTTATGTTTGAAAGCTGCGCCTACTGCGCCAAAGACAATGCCATAGGCGTTATACTCACAGGCATGGGCGATGACGGCGCAACGGG
>JAFYET010000366.1 GCA_017544125.1 Ruminococcus sp.
ATTTATATATTGTAAGCACATCGGGGCAGCGCACAGCTCCGGTGATAACTCATAGCAGCAGGGACGCTGCGAAAATTAAGAATATATGGAGGTATTTATTATGAGTATGGTAGTTAGAACAAACACAATGGCGATAAACGCCAACAACGCACTTAACAAGAACAACAGCACAGTTGCAGGTAATCTTGAAAAGCTATCCACAGGTTTCAAGATCAACAGAGCTGCTGATGACGCTTCGGGTCTTGCTATCAGCGAGAAAATGAAGGCTCAGATCAAGGCTCTTGACACAGCTTCTAAGAACGCACAGGACGGCGCTTCTCTTATCAAGACAGCTGAGGGCTACATGGGCGAAGTACACGATATGCTCAACCGTATCGTAGAGCTCGCTGAGAAGTCGGCTAATGGTACTTATGAGGTCAAGGACGGCGAAACTGCTGCAACTGAGGACTTCGGCAGCACAGGTGTTGACCGTCAGGCACTTCAGGACGAGGTTAACCAGCTTACAGCTGAAATAGACAGAATCGCTGAAACAGCAAACTTTAACGAACTAAAGCTGTTCAATGGTGATATGGATACTACACAGCGTGCTGCAATAGCTGTAAATAATACTGATGCAGCTAAACTTGGTGGTATTACATACAAGGCAGTAGGCGCAGCAAACGGAACAGGTTCAGAACTCACACTCCAGATAGGTGAAACATCGAGCGCTTCTGATAAGCTCGGTCTTAGCTTAAATAGCTTAAAGACAGAGGTTCTTTTCAGAGATATGAGCGCTATGCAAGTCACCACAAAGTTAAATGCTGATGGAGATGCTGCTGCAAAGCAGGTTAGTCTTACAGCTGATAACCACACAAGCGGTATTTCCAAGAATAGCGCTGGTATTACTCTTAACATTTCCAACCAGCAGGCTGCTTCCGTAGTTGCTGAGAAGGTAAGAGACGTTATCAACGATGTATCTGCACAGAGAGCAAACCTCGGTGCTCTTGAGAACAGACTCGACTACACAATGAACAACCTCAACACTGCTTCCGAGAACATCACAGATGCTAACTCTCGTATCCGTGATACAGACATGGCCAAGACCATGATGCAGTACACCCAGGGCAACACCCTTACACAGGCTGCTCAGGCTATGCTTGCTCAGGCAAACCAGGCTCCTTCGTCTGTACTCCAGCTGTTACAGTAATCTTGATATTAACATTGCGCATAACAGCCAACGGTTAATTAAACAAACGACCCTCTCCCTGAGAAACGGGGAGAGGGTTTTTGTTGTTGTATGGAAAAAGCGATCAAAAATCAAACGGTGCCAGCGGTATCCCATTCTTCCCGAATACCGTCACCTCGGCGTAGTTGAAGTAAGCATACCTCGCATGGCAGGGCTCGCTCACCTTGCCTGCGGATATGAATATCTTCTCACCGTCTGCCTTAACATCGGCAGCTACAAACTCGCCGTCTGCGCCTGCTATCTCAAAGCCGCCCGGCTCGCCTTTGAAGTCAAAGCCGCCCTCGGCGTGGTCGAATGTCAGCTCAATGCCGCCGTCTCTGAATATGTGCGAGCGATACATCGGCGCAAATGCAGCCACATCAAGCCCGTAGAATAGCTTCTCTGCCTGTAAGCATAATCTCTCGCCTACGGGTATCTTGTCTACGGGGTGAATGTTGTCAAGCTCGCCGCAGTCAAGGGTAACAGCAAGCCCTGTGTTCTTCACCGTCCTGTAAGCACGCATCTGCGCATCACGTATCTTGCACCAGTGCTTGTAGTCGGGGTCGTTTTTGTATTTGAACATGGGCAGCTGTGTGATGATAAAGGGCAGCTCGTCGTCGCCCCACTTCTCACGCCATAGCCTTATAAGCGAGGTCAGCAGCTTGTAGTAGCTGTCGGGCTTGTGGTCATCGCTCTCGCCCTGATAGTAGAGAAAGCCCTTTATCGTGTAGGGGCATACCCTCATTATCATGCTGTCAAAAAGCCCCGTCGGGCGGAAGGGGTTGTATTCGCACATGGGTCCCGGCCATTGGTTCTTGCCTATGCGCTCCTGTAACTCGTCCCAGCCGATGTTCGGCTCTTTTTTGTATATCTCGGCTGACTTTTCGTTCCACTCACGGTCGTATTTCTCGTATTCACGGTATTCTTTTAGCTGCTGCGAAAGGCTCTTGCCTGCAACCTTTTCGTCATATTCGTCTATGTAGCTTCTAAGCTCGCTGTCGCTTTCAAGGGTTGCTCTGTCTACCCACGCCGAAGCGGAAGTGCCGCCCCAGTTGCAGCCGATAAGCCCCACCGTCACGCCAAGCTCACGGGCGAGCTTCCTTGCAAAGTAAAAGCCCACGGCGCTCCATGCCTTTGAGCTTTCAGCCCCTGCCTTTGCCCAGCAGGTGTTCGCTTCGTCTGCATAGAACATCTCGTCAATATAGCCACGCTTCTGCGTGTAGTAAAAGCGCACGTTGCAGCTCTCATCAAGGCTTGCGAGTACGTCCTTGCCGTGAACTTCGTTTTGCAGCTCAAGCTCCATGTTCGACTGCCCGCCGCAAAGCCATACTTCGCCTATCATAACGCCCTTGTAGGTGAAGCTGTTGTATTCGTCCTTAACGGTCATCTCATACTCGCCGCCCGCACTCATAGGCGGGAGTGTGGCGAGCCATTTGCCGTTATCATCTGCCACGGCGCTGACGCTGACACCGTTCAGTGTGACAGTCACACGCCTGCCTCTGTCATCAAGCCCCCAAACGGATATGTTCTTATCACGCTGGAGTACCATATTGTCTGTGAAAATATTAGCGACTTTAAGCATATTTCTTCCTCCTTGAAATCAGTGGGTAAAACGGGATTTACACAATTGCAGCAAGTGCTGTAACGATTATCGGTATTAGTCCGAGCAAAATAAAGGCAATATTACCTTTATTCTTATGTTGTTTCTGTTTAGATCTCTTTTCTTCTGTTATAGTATCTCTTAACTTGTTAAGGATCGGCTCAGAGCAGTCAGCCTTTTTGAAGATCATCATCTTATTGATCTCAGTAAAACAAACAATGTATTCGCTGTCTTCAAATACTTCGCTTATTTTGTTATAGTCGATCTTTGAAGTAGATGTTTCATTACCTCTGAAAATATGATCGTCATAAAAATCGTAATGGTTTATGTTGCTTTTGTTTTCCTGTAATACCCTATATGCCTTTTTTATGTTTTGTAACGAAAGGAAAAATGCTGCAAGAATAAATGTGCCGATGGTCAGAAGCAGAATGCTCCAGGAATCAAAAACCGGGTTAAATATTCTGATCATTATAGAAGACAGGATATAAACAGCCGCAATTATTAAGATAGACTTGTCCCCATGCTTATATCTGCATTTTACAGCAAGCTTATATTCTTCATAAGATATATTCGATTCGATCTCACCGATCTTGTTTTCAATGTTATTATCCTTTCGTCTGTATCATGAACGTTCTCGGTCATGCAAGTTTTCGGTATTTGGTTACTCTATAAAGCTCTTCATTCCTCTCTCACGTCTCCATTCGAGGTATTCCTCGTATGTGCCTGCACGGTCTATGCAGCCGTCCTCGGTTATCTCGATAATGCGGTTAGCTACCGTCTGCATTATCTCGTGGTCGTGAGAAGCAAATATCACAACGCCCTTGAAGTCACGAAGCCCGTTGTTTACAGCGGTGATTGATTCAAGGTCTAAGTGGTTTGTGGGTCTGTCAAGGATAAGGCAGTTTGAGCCGAAAAGCATCATGCGTGAGAACATACACCTTACCTTCTCGCCGCCCGAGAGCACCTCAACGGGCTTGTATATGTCATCCCCCGAGAAGAGCATTCTCCCTAAGAACCCACGCAGATATGTGTCGGTTATCTCCGACCTTGAATAGGGGCGCAGCCAGTCAACGATGCTCTCTGTGTGACCGTTGAAAAACTCGCTGTTGTCCTTGGGAAAGTATGATGTGGTGATAGTCTGCCCCCAGCGGAATGTGCCCTCGTCAGGCTGCTCCTCCTCCATAAGTATTTTAAAAAGCATGGTGATAGCCTGCTCGCTCTCGCCCACAAAGGCTACCTTGTCGTTTCTGCCTATTGTGAATGAAACGTTGTTTAACAGCTTTACCCGTCAACCGTCTTTGATATGCCGTCGACCTGCACTATGTCCTTGCCGGGCTCTCTGTCCATGTCAAAGCCTATGAAGGGGTATTTTCTTGACGATGCGGGCATCTCCTCAACGCTTACTTTTTCGATGAGCTTTCTCCTTGCGGTCGCCTGCTTTGATTTTGACTTGTTTGCCGAGAAGCGTGAAACGAATTCCTGTAATTCCTTTAACTTCTCCTCGGTCTTCTTGTTCTGCTGCTTCATAAGCCTCTGCATCATCTGTGATGATTCGTACCAGAACTCGTAGTTGCCGACGTACATCTTTATCTTGGTGTAGTCGATATCGACTATGTGTGTGCAGACGTTGTTCAAGAAATGCCTGTCGTGGGATACTACGATGACCGTGCCGAAGTATTCCTGCAAGAAATCTTCAAGCCAGCGTATAGCGTCAATGTCTAAGTGGTTGGTAGGCTCGTCGAGCAGTATAACATCGGGGCTGCCGAAAAGCGCCTGCGCTAAAAGCACCTTTACCTTCTCGTTGCCCGAAAGACCCGACATCTGTGAGTAGAGTATGCCCTCATCAAGCCCTAAGCCCTGTATCAGTTTTGAAGCGTCTGCCTCAGCCTCCCAGCCGTTGAGCTCTGCAAACTCGCTCTCGAGCGCACCAGCACGTTCGCCGTCCTCCTCAGAGAAGTCTTCTTTAGCGTAGAGTGCGTCCTTTTCCTGCATTATGTCATAAAGGCGCTTGTTGCCCATTATCACTGTGTCGAGTACCGTGTATTCGTCAAATGCAAAGTGATCCTGCTTGAGCACCGACATACGCTTGTCCTTGGGCATGGAAACTGTGCCCGTGGAAGGCTCAAGCTCGCCGTTTAGTATTTTTAAGAATGTGGATTTGCCTGCGCCGTTTGCACCGATAACGCCGTAGCAGTTGCCCTCGGAGAATTTGAGGTCAACGTTTTTAAAAAGCACCTGCCCGCCGAAGCTGAGGCTCACGTCTGAAACTGTTATCATTACTTATTCCTCCAATTATTGTATCTGATCAATAGCTCTTCTTGTCCTGTATTGCCTTGTATTTTTCAAACACCTTTAGACATTCCTCACGGTCTGTTTCTGTGGCTATGTCAAAGTCAGAGCCGTAAAACGCCTTGTCTCTGAAGCCTATTTCCTCGGTGTCGTTTATATTGCAGCCGTAATAGACACGGGCTATATTTGCCCACATAATTGCGCCACGGCACATGGGGCAGGGCTCGGCGGTGGTGTATAGCTCGCAGCCGCTCAGGTCGTGGGTGCCTATGCTTTTGCAGGCATCTCTTATAGCCATTATCTCGCCGTGACAGGTGGGGTCAGCATTTTTGATGACCTCGTTGTGACCTTTGCCTATCATCTGCCCGTCTTTTACGATAACGCAGCCAAAGGGACCCCCGTGCCCTGCACAGATGCCCTGCTCTGCTTGATCTATGGCTGCTTTCATAAATTCGTTCATGGCTTTTCCCGCCTTTCCATAATTATCTGCCGTCTATCCCAGCAATCTTTTCTATCATACCACGAATCGGCGCTTTTGTCAATTATTCCGATTGACAAAAATAACGAATAGTGCTATTATAGATGTATATGTCACTTGTCATGCACGAATAATTATGCATTATGCATTATACATTATGAATTAAAAAAGGGGCTGGTCTGTTCTAAATGGACATTATTATAATAGCTTTGCTTCTTATCCTCTCGGCGATATGCTCGGCTACCGAGACGGCGTTTTCGTCGGTCAACCATATAAGGCTCAAAAACTATGCCGCCGAGGGCAATAAAAGTGCTGCACGGGCGTTGGAGATAACCGAGAATTTCGATAAGGCGCTCACCTGCATACTTATAGGCAATAATGTGGTTAATATCGCATCATCGGCGCTTGCTACCGTTATATTCACCGAGAAGTTCGGCTCGGGCAGCGTGGGGCTTGCAACACTTGTTATGACGGTGCTGGTACTCATCTTCGGCGAGATAATACCAAAAAGCCTTGCAAAGGAGAATTCCGAGAGCTTTTCGCTTTTTATGGCAGCACCGCTGAAAGCCGCAATGCTTATCCTCTCGCCGCTGATATTTGTGTTCACTATGATAAAAAACGGCGTTTCGCTCCTTGTGGGCTCAAAGAACGATGAGCCCTCTGTCACGGAGGAGGAGCTAAAATATATCATCGACGAGATAGAGGACGAGGGCGTGCTTGAAGAATCAGAAAGCGAGCTTGTCAGGTCGGCGCTCGAGTTTGACGAGACGGCTG
>JAFYET010000367.1 GCA_017544125.1 Ruminococcus sp.
TGCCTCGTTCATATTTGTGGGCCCTACCGGCGTTGGTAAGACCGAGCTTGTTAAAGTTCTCGGTGAGACGCTCTTTGATGCTACCGAGCCGCTTATCAGAGTTGATATGTCAGAGTATATGGAAAAGCACAGCGTTTCCAAGCTCATAGGCTCACCTCCGGGATATGTGGGCTTTGACGATGCAGGGCAGCTTACCGAAAAGGTGCGCCGCCGCCCTTACAGCGTGATTCTCTTTGACGAGATAGAAAAAGCACACCCTGATGTTATGAATATACTGCTTCAGATACTTGATGAGGGTAAGATAAACGATTCGCAGGGCAGGTCTGTCAGCTTTGAGAATACCGTTATCGTTATGACATCAAATGCAGGCTCTACCGATAAGGACACTGGTGTTGGCTTTAATAAGACCGACAGCGAGATATCACACGATAAGGCTATGAAAGCCCTTAAAGACTTCCTGCGCCCTGAGTTTTTAGGGCGTATAGACGAGATAGTTGTCTTTAACCCGCTGACTGAGGAGGACTATGCAAAGATAGCTGCCCTTATGCTCGACGAGATGAGAGAGCCGCTTGAAGAGAAGAGCATCAAGCTCTCCTATGACGATAAGGCACTTGCAGCTATTGCCAAGAAGAGCCACTCGCAGCACCTCGGTGCCCGTGATATAAGGCGTGTTATCAGAAACGATATCGAGGATAAGATAGCGAGCCTGCTTATCGACAGCGATGATAAGATAGGTGCAGTTTCTATCACAGCAGATGATGATGGCGAGCTTGTTGTCGCATCTATCTGACAAATAATTAAACTAAGGGTGAAAATATAAAATGCTTACAGTTGAACGTAAGGTAGAGATAAGCGATATAGCCGGCAGCGGTGTCATGAGACTCTCGGCACTTGTTGATATGCTTCAGGACTGCGCATATGACCACTTGCAGAATGACAGCACGCTAAAGCCTTATTTTGAGCAGACGGGAAATGTCATGTTCCTGGTGTCAAGGCAGATAGATATAAAACGCCTGCCCGAGTACGGCGAGCAGCTGAGCGTCTCTACCTGGTGCTATGAGCTAAAGAGAATGTACGGCTTCCGTAACACCATTGTAAAAGACAGCAGGGGAGAGATATGCGCTGCTGCCTACGAGACGGGGGCTTTTGCAGACCCCGCCACATCACACCCCGTGAAGATAGACCAGCAGCTTGCCGACAGCGTCGAGAAGCACCCTGCCTTTGAAATGGAATACACCCCCCGCAAGATAGCCCTGCCCGACCGTGAGGCTGATATGACCTCGCCGCTAAAGGTGTACGGCAGCTTTATTGATATGTACGGGCACGTCAACAACGCACGCTTTATTGAGCTGTCGCAGGATTTTGTGCCGAAGAGCAGGCAGATAAGCCGCCTGCGCTTAGAGTATAAGCAGCCCCTTAAAAAGGAGCAGGCGATGGCTCGGGTCTTCCGTGAGGACGGCGGTCTGATAGTCGAGATACAGGGCGATGACGGGCGCAGCTGCTGTGTGGCTGAATATAGTTTTGTGTAATATGTATAGCCGATGTGTAATTGCACGTCGGCTTTTTGTTAAATCTAACAAACTCCTTATAATCCTATTGACAAAGTAGGAATAATATGATATTATGTAATCACAGCAAAAGTAAAACCAATAATTCATATAAAAAAGGAGACGATATTTATGTCAAACGTAAAAACAAATGTATCTGAGCTTGTAGGCGGCACACCTATCCTCGAGGCTTCACGCTTCGCTGCAAATGAGGGAATTGAAGCAAGAGTGCTTGCCAAGCTCGAGCTTTTCAACCCCGCAGGCTCTGTTAAGGACAGAGTTGCAAAGGCAATGATCGAGGACGCTGAGAAGAAGGGCGTGCTCAAAGAGGGCGCTACCATTATCGAGCCTACATCGGGCAACACCGGTATCGGTCTTGCAGCTGTGGGGGTTTCTAAGGGCTATACCGTTATTCTCACAATGCCCGAGACGATGAGCGTTGAGAGAAGAAACCTTCTCAAGGCTTACGGCGCAAAGGTCGTTCTCACAGAGGGCAGCAAGGGCATGAAGGGCGCTATCGCCAAGGCTGAGGAGCTTTCTAAGGAGATCGAGAACGCCGTTATCTTAGGTCAGTTCGTAAACCCTGCAAACCCGCAGGCTCATTTCGAGACAACAGGTCCCGAGATATGGGCTGATACAGACGGCAAGGTCGATATATTCATCGCAGGCGTTGGTACAGGCGGTACTGTATCGGGTGTCGGCAGATACTTAAAGCAGCAGAACCCCAATGTCAAGGTTGTTGCAGTTGAGCCTGAGACATCACCCGTGCTCTCCGAGGGTAAGTCGGGCGCTCATAAGATCCAGGGCATAGGCGCAGGCTTCGTTCCTGATACGCTTGATACAAAGGTATACGACGAGGTCATCGCAGTTCCCAACGAGGGCGCATTCCAGAAGGGCGCAGCCTTTGCAAGGGCAGAGGGCGTGCTCGTAGGTATCTCCTCCGGTGCTGCACTCTACGCAGCAGCTGAGCTTGCAAAGAGACCCGAGAACAAGGGCAAGACGATAGTTGCCCTGCTCCCCGACACAGGCGAGAGATATCTTTCCACTGCACTTTTTGATTGATAATGCACAAAACGACCCCCGAGAGTTTGATGCTCCCGGGGGCCTTGCTGTTTATTTAACTTTTATCTTCTTGACAGCGCTGTATCCGCTGTAATATTTTGTCTTGCCGACTGTCTTGTATGTGCGCACCTTTACATAATAAGTCTTGCCCTTTGTGAGCTTCTTTATGGTCTTAGATGTGCCTGCGGCGTTTGCGCTCTTGGTGGTTTTCTTGGTGAACTTCGAGCTTGTGGAGTAGGTTATCTGATACCCCGTTACGCCTGCCACCTTGCCGTATGTGACTTTCAGCTGTTTTGTTTTGGGGCTTGTGAGCTTCTTAACGGTTGTCTTCTTGGGGCAGATCTTGAATGTTGCCTTTACTGTGCCGTTGTAGTTGCCCTTGCCTGTGATAGTTACTGTTGCTTTGCCGACAGCCTTGTTGTTTTTATAAGATACCGTGTAGTCTGTGCCTGCTTTGAGGGTCTTGCTGCCGAGCTTGACTGTGGGTTTCTGAGTGAGTGCCTTGCCGGTGTAGGTCTTGCTTGACAGACCCGATACTGTTGCCTTTGAAATGCTTGTCGGGTTTATCTTAAACTGTTTTGTGACTTTGCCGGTATAGTTGCCCTTGCCTGTTATAGTAACAGTTGCTGTGCCTGCGTTTGTGTTGTTGGAATAGGTCAAAGTATAGTCAGTGTCGGCTGCAAGGGTCGTTGCTCCTATCTTAACTGTCGGTGCGGGTTTTTGTTCAGCGCCGTTATATGTTACATCTGAAAGACCGCTTACTGTTGACTTTGTGATGTCGCCGGTGATCTTGAATGTTTTCTGGAGCGTGCCTGTGTAGTTGCCCTTGCCTGTGATAGTGGCTGTTGCTGTACCTATTTCAACGTTATTTTTGTAGCTGATAGTGTAGTCAACGTCCTTCACAAGTTCGATAGTGGGGTTAAAGAGAACTGTTGCCGCAGGTGTAAGTGCGCTGCCCGTATATGATACATTCGGGATAGTTACTGTGCAAAGTGAGATGCTCTTCGTCTTGGGTGCGTCTTTGCTCGATGTGCCTGATGCTACAACATTTATTGTGCAGACTGCCTTCTTGCCGCTTGATGTAGTTACCTGTATCTGCACAAGACCTGTCTTCTTGGCAGTTACACCGCCGTAAATATCGACCTCAGCCACGCTTGTATCGCCCGAGATATATGTATAGCTGTCAGTTGAGTTGGCAGGTGTAAGCTCAGGGTAGAGACGAAGAGTTTCACCGTTTACAAGTGTATAGTTGCTGTTGTTGAATGCGATAGCTGTTGACGGGATAGCGGTAAATGTCTTTTTGGAATATACGTTATTTGTAGCGTATTTATATGCAGGAGAATCCTGTATGGTGTTGATAGTAAAGGCTGTTACATTTTTGAACATATCATAAGCGCCGTCAGTCTTCATAGAGGCGTTTGCTATGTATACATCTTTAAGGTTTGTGCAGCCCTCAAATAAGGAGTATTCTCTCCAGTCATTTTCCCCGAAGGTAGTAACAGTAGAGGGGATCCTTACAGTTGTCAGAGAGGTATCATCTAGGAATGCATCAGAACCGACAAATATCAGTCTTGAGCCTAAATTGATCGCTTTAAGAGCGGAACACCCTTCAAAAGCACTCTTTCCGAGATATAAAGGATTGCCGTAATTATTTACTGTAGTAAGTGCTGCATCTTTATAGAAAGCATTCTCACCGATCGTTATGATCTTAGTTCCGAGGTTTACAGTAGTCAGCTTAGGACATTCCTTGAATTCATTTTTGCCTATATAAGAATTGTTTACAGTAACTGTCGTAAGATTCGGGCATTCCATAAATGTTTCATATGTACGCCATGAATCCTGTGCCAGCGTTACATTCTCAGGGATAGTTACAGCTGTAAGACCCGACTTTTTAAATGCAGCATATCCCAAAAAAGTGAGATCGTTGCTTAGAGTAACGGTTTTAAGTGCGGTAGTGCCA
>JAFYET010000368.1 GCA_017544125.1 Ruminococcus sp.
GAGTGGATATGACACCTCCCCTTTCAGGGGAGGCAGATTAGTGCCATAAGGGTACACATTAGTTCCCTTAGCTGATGATTACGCCTCCCCTGAAAGGGGAGGTGGCGCCGATGCCCAAAGGGCATCGGTGACGGAGGGGTTCCCCCACAACTTCCAATTTATCACGGCATTTATTTCGCCGGATTTTTTATACTTGAAAAATCAACTATGGCGTGGTATAATATACCCATAGGAAAATTCACCGTGATATGATAATATAAAAGGAGATGTTCACCATGACCGACAGCAGACCTATGAAAAAATGCTCAGACTCTATCACTGAGATAACAAAGCTATTGCAGTTTCGTGATATCAACGGGCAGAACCGTCTTTTCGGCGGGCGGCTCATGGAGTGGATAGACGAGGCGGCAGGCGTGGCTGCTATGCGCCATGCAGGCGGCAACTGCGTTACCCTTATGGTCGACAGCCTGAAATTCAAAAAGGGCGCTTTTCTAAACGACATAGTTGTGCTTATTGCAAAGGTCACATATGTGGGCAACACTTCAATGGAGGTGCGTGTTGACACCTACGCCGAGGAAAAGGCAACAGGCATACGCACGGCTATCAACCACGCATACCTGACGCTTGTTCACGTTGACGATAACGGCGTGCCTGTGCCGATAAAATACGGTCTTAAACCCGAAACGATAAACGAGCAGATAGAGTGGGAGGGCGCTGTAAAGCGCAAGGAAGTAAGAAAGCACAGAAACGTCGAAGGGTTCTGAACAGTTAACGGTTCAGGTTTGTTGCCTGTTACCTGAAAAAGAAAAGTGGTGATAAAATGCTTATGTACTCATACCCGCCGAAGCTCGACAAGAGGGAGCAGGTGTTAAAGGCTGCCCATGACCTCGAAGAGCATAGGAAGATGCAAAAGAATATGTACAAAAACCTTGCCATTGCGGGGGCTATAGTAGTTATAGGCTTTTTAGCGCCGCCGCTCATCGTCAAGGTCATACTGTGGCTCGTGGGTGCGGGAAATATATTTGTAGCGCTGCTGCTGTACAGGGTCTATGCCCTCTCACGCAGTACCGAATGCTATACACGCATTTATGATGACCACATCGAGCACTGCCAGATAACGCTTATCACCCATATCAAGACAGAGATAGTGCTTAAATACTCTGACGTTGAGAGATCCTATCAGGACAAGCGGGGCAGGCTGATAGTCTGCCTTAAAAGCGGTGCAGAGCCCTCGGTCAGAAATTCAAAACCGTACAAATTTATGGACAGCGAGTTGCAAAATGGCAGGCTGATGCTCGATTTTCAGGACACAAGGGCAAAGCTCTTTCTGATAGAGAACCTGCACGAGCAGATAAACTACCCCAAAAAGGAATACAACATCATCGAGGACGATGACCCCGATGAGCATGAGAATATCTTCAACTTGTAAATTTTCTGTAAACCCCTTGAAATCGGGGAATACAGGTGCTATAATAAATAGGTAATTTAACACACGATAAACACGATGACCAAGAGAGTAGCATTTCGGGTCTGTTCATTCAGAGAGGGAGGCGGCATGGTGAAAGCCTTCTATGAGCGGGGAGATGTGAAGTTCACTTGCGAGTGGCTGCGCCGAAGGGTGGCTTGTAAGCGCAGACGGGTTTCCCTCGTTACGGGAAGGGGAAGTGTTGGCTTCTTTAATGGGTGGTTCATAAGCAAGGTTCAAGTCTTGTCCTGTTAGAAGGGCAGGGCTTTTTTGTTGCAGTTAGGAGGAAAAACATGAAAGAACAGCTTTTAAAGCTCGAGGAGCAGGCTAAGGAACAGCTTGCAAAGGCACTTGATTCCAAGGGTCTCGAGGAGATGAGGGTAAAATTCTTAGGCAAGAAGGGTGAGATAACCGCTATCTTAAAGCAGATGGGCGGTCTCTCGGCTGAGGAGCGCCCCGTTATCGGGCAGCTCGCAAACAAGGTAAGGGCTGACATCGAAAACGCCATACAGGAAAAGCAGAACGCCATAAAGCGTGAGCTTGCACAGAAGAGGCTCATAGAAGAGACAATTGACGTGACAATGCCCGGCAATAAGATAAAGACAGGCCACGCTCACCCCTTAGATGCTACACTTGAAGAGGTAGAGCAGGTGTTCCTCGGAATGGGCTTTGATATAGTTGAAGGTCCCGAGGTCGAGACCGACCACTACTGCTTTGAGGCACTCAATATGCCCAAGACACACCCTGCAAGAGATACACAGGATACATTCTATATAAACGAGAACGTGGTGCTGAGAACTCAGACATCATCTGTTCAGATAAGGACTATGGAGCAGCGCAAGCCCCCTATCAGGATAATATCCCCCGGGCGTGTTTACCGCTCTGACACGGTAGATGCTACACATTCGCCGCTCTTCCACCAGATAGAGGGTCTTGTTATAGACAAGGGTGTTACAATGGCTGACCTCAAGGGCACACTCGAGCTGCTTATGAAGAGGCTCTACGGCGAGGAGACGCAGGTGCGCTTCCGCCCTCACCACTTCCCCTATACAGAGCCTTCGGCAGAAGTTGACCTTATGTGCTTCAACTGCAAGGGCGCAGGCTGCTCGATGTGCAAGCAGGAGGGCTGGATAGAGCTTCTCGGTGCAGGCATGGTACACCCCAAGGTGCTCGAGGGCTGCGGAATCGACCCCGAGGTATACAGCGGCTTTGCTTTCGGCATAGGTCTTGAAAGAATAGCAATGGGCAGATACAAGGTAAACGATATGCGTCTGCTTTATGAGAACGATGTAAGGTTCCTGTCACAGTTCTGAGGCGACGGCTATGTATAAAAAAGCATTAAGACAAAAGCTTAACGGCGCTGTTATGTCAGAGATACTGTGTGCGGTAATGCTCGGTTTTGTAATATTTGCTATGGACGGCACGCCCGTTTATTTAATCGGCGGGGTTATTGGTGCGTTTATGATATTGATAGCTTCGGGCATCATACGCTATGAACTCGATCTTGCATCTGTGAAGGCACAGTACGGTGATGAGCTTGAAAACGACATCAATACCTGCCCAAAACAGGTATCGGGCAAGTATTTCTTCTTTGATGACTGCTTTATTGACCTTGCAAATGCAAGAATGATGTTTTACAGCGAGATGCAAAGAGTATCAGGCATACACACACACGAAAAGGTGACAAATGATTTGAATGTAAGATATGCCGGTGCGCTCATACAGATAACTATGGACAGCGGCAGAAAATACCTGATAGCTGATTTTAATAAAAGCTTCGCAAAGAACTCTGGCGAAACGTTGGAGGACTACGGCAGGTTCTGTGAATATATTGCGGAATATGCACCCGATGCGGTTGCACGGGGCAGTCTGAAATAATTTATACTGAAAGGAAGAGGAATAATGGATCTTTCAATGAGATGGCTCAAAGATTATGTAGATATAGATGTACCGATAAAGGAATTCGTATCAGCACTCACAATATCCGGCTCAAAGGTCGAGTGCTTTGAAGAGGAGGGTGACTACCTCTCAAACGTGGTAGTCGGCAAGGTGCTTGAAATAGAGCGCCACCCCGATTCTGACCATATGTTCATTACACAGATAGACGTTGGCGAGGGTGAGCCTGTGCAGATAGTAACAGGTGCGCAGAATGTCAAGCAGGGCGACTTTGTGCCCGTTGCAAAGCATAAGTCAACAGTTCTTCATGAGGGCAAGCCCGTCAAGATAACAAAGGGCAAGCTCAGGGGCGTTGCTTCAAACGGTATGCTCTGCTCGGTCGCTGAGCTGGGGCTTACGGTAAACGACTTCCCCTATGCGATAGATGACGGCATATTCATCTTGGGCGATGATGTTGACAAGACAATAGGCATGGACATAAAGAAGGCAATAGGCTTTGATGACACAAGGGTAGAGTTTGAGATAACCTCCAACCGCCCCGACTGCCTTTCTGTAATAGGTCTTGCAAGAGAGACGGCTGCTACATTCGGGCTGCCCCTTAATGTTAAAAAGCCCGAATACAAGGGCATTGACGGCAAGACATCTGACTATGTGGATATCAAGATAGAGAACACGAAGCTCTGCCCCCGCTACATGGGCGGTATCGTCAAGAACGTTAAGATAGAGCCCTCGCCCCGCTGGCTAAGAGAGCGTCTTCGTGCCTGCGGCGTAAGACCTATCAACAATCTTGTCGATATAACAAACTTCGTAATGCTCGAATACGGCAGCCCCATGCACGCATTTGATATACGCTACATCGAGGGCGGCAAGATAAGGATAAGAAACGCCAAGGCAGGCGAGAAGATAACCACCCTTGACGGCATCGAGCGTGAGCTTTCCGAAGAAATGCTGGTCATCGCTGACGAGAAGAAGCCCGTAGCCGTAGCAGGCGTTATGGGCGGCGAGTACAGCGGCATTATGGAGGACACTAACACAGTAGTGTTCGAGTCGGCAAACTTTGACGGTGCATCGGTAAGAACAACTGCCAAAAAGCTCGGCATGAGAACTGACGCATCTGCCCGCTACGAGAAGGGGCTTAATGCTGAGAACACCTACCACGCACTTATGAGAGCGTTCGAGCTTGTTGAGCAGCTGGGCGCAGGCGAGGTGGTAAGAGAATACACCGATGAGGATTATTCCGACAAGACACCCGACAGCGTTGAGTTTGACAGCAAATGGATAAACGGCTTCTTAGGCACTGACATACCTGAAGAGGATATGATAAAGTACCTCCATTCATTAGAGCTTGAAGTTAAGGACGGCAGAGTTTATGCGCCTTACTTCAGAATAGATATCGGCTGCAAGGCAGATATCGCCGAGGAAGTTGCAAGGCTTTACGGCTACAACAAGATACCCTCTACTATTATAAGAGGTGTTGCACAGGCACAGCTTACCCCCAAGCAGGTGTTTGAGAGAAAGCTGAGGCGAAATATGCTCGCCCTCGGTGCAAGCGAGTGTGAGACATTCTCGTTTATCAGCCCCAAGTATTTTGACAAGATAGCGCTTCCCGCTGACAGCGGCTTAAGAAAGACAGTAGTCATCTCAAACCCACTCGGCGAGGACACGAGCGTTATGAGAACATCTATCGTTCCCTCAATGTGCGAGGTTTTAGTAAGAAACATCAACTACCGCAACAAGGCAGCCACCCTCTTTGAGCTTGGCAACGAGTATATACCCGTTGAGGGCGAGGTACTGCCCAAGGAGCCTGTAAGGCTTTGCGTGGGTATGTATGACAGTGAGGAGCCTGAGAAGTTCTTTGAGTTAAAGGGCATGATAACCGAGCTGCTTGACAAGGCAGGGCTTGAAGACTACGAGATAACACGCCCCGATGAGAATTGCACATTCGATGAGAAGGCATCATTCCACCCGGGCAGAGTTGCTGTTATAAAGACAAAGGAAGGCAGAGAGATAGGCATATTCGGCGAGCTGCACCCCGAGGTATCTGAAAACTACAAGGTCAAGGAGCGCCTGTATATCGCCAAGATATGCGTGCCTGAGCTTATGGAGCACTTCGCACCCGTCAAGACATACAAGCCGCTGCCCAAGTTCCCCGCAAGCGTGCGTGACTTATCAGTTGTATGCGACAAGCAGACACCCGTTGCTGACATTGAAAAGGCTGTAAAGAAGGCTGTCGGCGGCATACTCGAGAGCGTTTCACTCTTTGATGTATACACTGGCGCACAGGTGGGCGATGGCAAAAAGAGCGTTTCTTACTCTATTACCATGCGCTCACACGAGGGAACTCTCACAGACGAGCAGACCGACAAGGCTATGGACAAGGTGTTCAAGGCACTTGCTGACAACGGCTGGACACTGAGAGACTAAGCATTACCATTCTGTCACACAAAGTAAAATCTGCTATTTAGACAATTTTTTGTTGTGGGTTTATGTAAAATCAATAAAATTTTAAAAAAGACTTGATATTTTGATAAAAGTGACGTATAATATATTATAGAGATAGAATGGAAAGGCGACCCGATCCCGAACAAAAAGGAGCTGAGCTTTATGCACGACAGAACTATGGAATTTTCACTGCCCCACGATAAGGAGTATGAGCTGAAAAAGACCCTTACCGTTATCTACGAGGCACTTAAGGAAAAGGGCTATAACCCGATAAATCAGATAGTAGGCTATATCCTTTCGGAAGACCCTACATACATCACCACCTATAACAACGCAAGAAGTTTAGTCCGCCACATCGACCGTGACGAGCTGCTTGAAGCGCTGGTGAGAAGCTACCTGGACAGCTGACGCTGTCAAATGCATAATGCATAATTGTTGAGTCCTGCTGCGCAGGACGGATTTAAATCATTCATCCCCCGAGGTTTAAACTTCGGGGGATTTTTTGTTGGTGCTGATATCTTTTCCTTAGCACAACACGCTCGGCAACAAGCCCGATATGGGTGGATTCAACAGAGTTGTTTCCTATTGCGCCCGAAAGGGCGCACCTTAATTGTGCATTATGCATTGGGTTTGAGTTCGCAGAACTCAAACCCCTTCTCCCTTATCCCGTCGATAACATCGCCAAGGATATCGGCGTTGGTCTTTGATACCGAGTGGAGAAGGTATATCGCCCCATCGTGAGCGCCGCCGATGAGCTTTTCTTTGGCATACTCCGGGTCGGGCTGGGCATCGGTCAGCCAGTCTTTGTAAGCAAAGCTCCACAGCTTGGTGGTGTAGCCTGACTTCTTCGTCACATCAAGCGAGAACTCGGAATACTCGCCCATGGGCGGGCGAAGCTCTTTCATCTCATAGCCAAAGTGCTTCTTCACATAGTCGTGAAGCTCTGATATCTCGCTTTGTATCTCATCTTCGGTGAGGTCGGGCATCGAGGGGTGGCTCTGGGTGTGGCTGCCTATCTTGTGCCCGTCTTCGATCATGCGCTTTACAAGGTCGGGGTTCTTCTGCGCATAGTCGCCCACAAGAAAGAATGTCGCCCTGACGTTTTTCTCCTTTAGCGTGTCGAGTATCTTCTCGGTATAGCCGTTTTCATAACCCTGGTCAAAGGTCAGCTCTATGCGCTTGTCGCTCTCGTTTATGGCAAGGGCATCGTATTTGCTGTACTTTGCATTGAAATCAAGCGCACCTGTGGGGCGGTTTTTGTCATCGACATTCACCCCCTGCCCGTAGCCCTGCTTTTCGTGTGACAAAGCGGGGGAGGAGGTCAGCTCGCTTACCTGAGCGAGAATGCTCTTTGCCCCGTCTGCTGCACGGTCGATATATCTGTCTGTCTCACTTTTGTCAACACAGCAGCCAAGCGCCATAACGCACGCCGCCGC
>JAFYET010000369.1 GCA_017544125.1 Ruminococcus sp.
CCCATAAGCGCCTTTATCTCTATCATCTGCACCGGCTCAACGCCGTATTCCTGCCTTATGCGCTCGGGGGTGTATATCTTCGTTTCCTTGTTTGATGCAAGGCGCACGGTGGTCTTGTCGGTGACGAGCTGATAGCTGTCACGGTCGCCCGTTAAGATAAAGCACTCGCCGCCCTCTTTCTCTGCAATGCGTGAGAGGGTGCCCAAGATATCATCAGCCTCATACCCCTCGCAGGTGACAACGGTTATGCCAAGCTCTGTGAGCAGCGCCTTTATCTGCGGCATCTGCTGTGCAAGCTCCTCGGGCATACCCTTGCGGTTTGCCTTGTAGGCAGCATCTGCCTTGTGGCGGAATGTTGGCGCTTTAAGATCAAACGCCACCGCCACATGGTCGGGCTTTACCGCATCTATCTCCTTTAAATAGATGTTCATAAACCCTGTAAGTGCGTTGGTATATCTGCCCTTTGAGTTAGTAAGGGCCTTTATCCCGTAAAAAGCACGGTTCATTATACTGTTTCCGTCAATAGCAAGCAAGCGCATAAGCAAACCTCCGTTTTCTAATGCATAATTGCGGTGTCGCCCTGCGGGCGACGAATCTTAAATAACAACGCCCGAATGGGCATCCGTCCGCCGCAAGGCGGACTCAATAATTATGCATTATCTTATTATATCACAATTCTCCCTCGTTATCAAGCACCGAATGCGCAAAAAAGATATATAAAAAGCACGCCCGATTTTGTGCGGGCGTGCTGTGTGAATTATTCCTTCTTTGCGTTTGCTTCTGCCTGAGCCTTTAACAGGTCTCTTATCTCTGTGAGAAGAACTTCTTCCTTCGGCGGCTCTGCTGCTGCTTCTTCCTCTTCCTTCTTCTTGCCCATTGTCATGAGCTTGTTTACAGCCTTTATCATGAGGAATATGCACAGTGCCATGATGATGAAGTTGATAACGGTCGAAATGAAGTGACCGTAGTCTATGTACTGATTGCCGATCAGGTGTATCCTGCCGCCAACCTCAGCGCCGCCTATGCAGCCGATGAGGGGGTTGATAAAGTCATCTGTGAAAGCAGTAACTATATCACCGAAAGCAGCACCGATGATAACACCGACTGCCATATCCATTACATTGCCCTTAAGAGCAAATTCCTTGAACTCGCTTATGAATTTTTTGAACATTGTTCTCATATCCTTTCCAAAATATAGCTTTTCAAGCACTTTTATAATACCACATTCTGAACGCTTTTTCAACAGATTATTATTATTTTTGCACCAAAACGCTCATTTTCGTCAAAATGTTCAATTTTATATCACGTTTTTAGACGAAATGACCGCTTGTAAGCAGTAACAGCTGCGCCCCCACTTCCGCCCGAATGGGCATCTGCGGCGTAAGCCGCACCTTAATTATGCATTATGCATTATTCATTCCTGTCGGGTATCTCCCTTGCTATCTGCCGCATTGTTATCTTGTAGAATATCAGCGATACTATCATCGCCACACACCAGCCTATTGGCCACGAAAGCCATATGCCCCTTGCCTGCCCCATCTGACCGGAGAGGATAAACGCAAGCACTACCCTAAGTATCAGGTCAGAAAACGTAGTGCCCATGAAAAACGGCATACGCCCCGTGCCACGCAAAAGCCCGTCAGCCATTAGCTTTATGCCCACGACGGTGTAGAAGGGCGCTACTATTTTAAGGAACTCGCTGCCCGCATCTATAACACCTTTGCCTGCGCCCCTGTCAAGGAACAGCCCCATCATAACATCCGGCAGTATAAAATAGCACAGAATAAACGGCAGCGACACTATCAGCGCCATTACTATGCCGGCACGGAAGCCCTGCCGTATGCGCTCTTTGTTGCCTGCGCCGTAGCTCTGTGCGCAGAAGCCCGAAAGCGCATTGCCCATAGTCGAAAAGCTGGTAACGCCGAAGGTGTTTAGCTTCATGGCAGCGCTGAAGCCTGCTATAACGCTCTTGCCGTAGCTGTTTACAAGCCCCTGAATGAAGATGTTGCCTACCGATACAAAGCTCTGCTGTAATATGCTCGGTACTGCGTATGCAGATACCCGCCTCAGCATCGGCCACGAGAAAAGCTCGGCTCTCTCCTCGGTCTTTATCTCCCTCAGCTTTTTGAGTATCACGATTACCGAGAGTATGCAGGATACCCCCTGTGCGATAAAGGTCGCCCACGCCGCACCCGCAACGCCCCACTTGAAGCCCGCAACAAATAAAAGGTCAAGCGCCACATTGCCCACCGATGAGCCTATCAGGAATATAAGCGGCGTTCTAGAATCGCCTAAAGCCGTGAAAACGCCCGTGCAGACGTTGTATACAAATAAGAACACCAGCCCCAGGGTAAAGATGTTCATATACACCGCACTGTCGCCTAAAATGTCGGCAGGGGTGTTTACTGCCCGAAGCAGGGGCTTGCAGAATATCAGCCCCAGCAAGGTGAGTATAAGTGCCACCGATGTGCTTGCTATCAGCGTGGTGGTGGCTGATGTCTTTACACGCATATAGTTTTTAGCGCCGAAATACTGCGATATGACCACCGCACAGCCTACATTGCTGCCCACGGCTACCGCCATGAATATCATGGTTATGGGGTATGATGCGCCTATTGCCGCAAGTGCGTCCTCCCCGGCAAACTGCCCCGCTATCGCCGAGTCGGCAATGCTGTAAAGCTGCTGAAAAACAACGCTTAAAAACATCGGCAGAGTAAATGCCCACAGCACCTTTGTGGGCGAACCGACTGTAAGGTCTTTCATAAATTATCCCTTTCGTTTATAATGTGTATGCACAAGTAAGAGGTAAGAAACCGCAGATATACGCTTTCTTACCTCTTGTATTTCTACTTAAAAAATTATCCCGAGTATCAGCCTTATGAGCATAAACCCGACAGCTGCTATGAACACAGCGCCGTAGGATATCTGCTGTGCGTAGAAGATGTCGCTCTGGTCGGGTTCCTTTTTCGGGTCGCCTATATGCTGGCTGGCTACAAAAGGCTCATCAGCATATGTGTTGCCGACTACCTCGATGTCAAGAGCACCCGCAAACGCCGCAACTGTCTGCGATGCGTTTATGTTGCCTAAGTTTTTTCCGTCACGCTTCCATATCTTCTGTGCGTTGTTAAAATCAAGTGCCAATAGCCGTGCGTCCTTTACGCTTAAAAAGGCTGCAAGCCTTGCCGGGAAATAGCCCAGCACATCGTTCATGCCCCTTGCTGCGAGTGAGAAGTATATGTCCTCATTCCTTACCGCACGGGCAGTTCTGTTTATAACAAGATACACAAGCCCGCCTATGCCGCCGCCTATGAATATAAAGCAAAGGGGCGCTACGGCGTTTTCAAATGTGTATTCGGCTATCGCCCTTACCGAGAGCTTTACTATCTCGTCCTCACGCATACCCTTGGTGTTCTCGCCCGTCATCTCTGCGAGCTTTCTGCGGGCGGCGAGGGGCTTGCCCTTGCGAAGTGCCTTTAGTATGCCCGAGCCGTAGTAGTTGACCTTCTTCTCATTAAGAGCGCCGAAAACATAAAAGCTCTCGACTATTACCCCCACTACCGGGTACAGCTTGTATGCAAGCACTAAAAGCACCACCGCCGGAGCTATGAAAATTATGACCATTATCGCTAAAAGCAGGCTGCCCGCCAGCGTCTGCCCCTCGTGAGAGGAAACATAGCGGTCACGCAGCTTGTCCTTGAAAAAGCGTGCGGTCTTTTCCATGAATTTTGATAAGCTGTATGCCGAGAGAATATCCCCGAACATCATATCCATAACATATCCCGCAGCAAGCGCCACAA
Organism: Ruminococcus sp.; assembly: GCA_017544125.1. Lineage (GTDB taxonomy): Bacteria > Bacillota > Clostridia > Oscillospirales > Ruminococcaceae > NK3A76. Next base: position 3,798 of record JAFYET010000369.1, read on the forward strand.
GGGAATATACCAACATCTTTTCACCCTATTTCAGACTATTATCGACTAATTTACATCTAAAAACTATTATAACAGATAAAAAAAATAAAATCAATAGTCATTTTTATCAATTTCCCCAAAGTTTGCAGAGTATTATTGACAAGAAATCAAAAAAGTAATATAATATCTACTGTATGGATTAGATAATATATGTGTCAGAGGGCGGTGCTGCCGCTTGTTTCTGACCGGGAAGGAAGTCCTTTTTAATGAAAACACTCGGCAAATCGCACAAGCTCGATAATGTATGCTATGATATAAGAGGCCCGGTAATGGACGAGGCAAACGCCATGATAGCCAAGGGCGAGAAGATACTAAAGCTCAACATCGGCAACCCCGCACCCTTCCGCTTCCGTGCGCCTGATGAGCTTATAGCTCAGATGACCTCGACGCTCACAGAAGTCGAGGGCTATTCCGATTCAAAGGGTCTTTTAGCCGCAAGAGAGGCGATAGCTGCTTATGATAAGACAAAGGGCATCGAGGGCGTTGCCCCCGATGATATATATACACGCAACGGTGCATCAGAGCTTATAACTATGAGTATGCAGGCACTTCTGGATAACGGCGATGAGGTGCTCGTTCCTGCACCCGATTACCCTCTGTGGACGGCATCTGTTACCCTTGCAGGCGGCACGGCAGTTCACTATATCTGCGACGAGCAGTCTGACTGGTACCCCGATATCGAGGATATGCGCTCAAAGATAACCGACAAGACAAAAGGCATAGTTATCATAAACCCCAACAACCCCACAGGTGCCCTCTACCCGAGAGAGGTGCTCGAGCAGATAGCACAGCTCGCAAGAGAAAACGGGCTTATCATCTTCTCCGACGAGATATATGACAGGCTGCTTATGGACGGCAACACACACACATCTATCGCATCTATATGCCCCGATGTCTTCTGCGTTACCTTCAACGGTCTTTCCAAGTCGCATATGATAGCAGGCTTCCGCTGCGGGTGGATGAGCTTATCGGGCAGCAAGACAAACGTCAAGGGCTATATCGAGGGTCTCAATATGCTCTCCTCAATGCGCCTTTGTTCGAACGTTCCCGCTCAGGCAGTTATACCCGTTGCGCTTAAGTCAAACCCCCAGCTTGAAACGCTTTTAGCCCCCGGCGGGCGCATCTATGAGCAGAGGGAGTATATCGTCAACAGGCTCAACTCCATTGACGGTATGTCGGCAGTCCGCCCCAAGGCGGCGTTCTATATATTCCCGAAGATAGACGCTAAGCGCTTCAACATCACAAACGATGAGCAGTTCGTGCTTGACTTCTTAAAGGCAAAGCACATTCTCCTCGTTCACGGCGGCGGCTTCCACTGGGAGACCCCCGACCACTTCCGTATTGTATACCTCCCCGACCTCGAGTCACTAAAGACCTCAATGGACGCTCTGGAGGATTTCTTGAAGACATATAAACAGAAATAATGAATAAAGAATAGTGAAAAGTGAATAATGAATAATATGAGGTATCGCCTTTTCGGGCGATACCTTAACTGTTAACTGTTAACTGAAAGAGCCATTTCTTATTTGACAATCAGTTCCAAATGTGCTATAATAAATATTGTATCTTATCAAAAGGAAAGGAGAATGAATGATGGATAATAAAAGATATTACATCACCACCCCAATTTACTACCCCTCGGGCGACCCGCACATAGGGCATTGCTATACTACTGTTGCGTGTGACTCGATAGCGAGATATAAAAGAATGCAGGGCTATGATGTCATGTTCCTTACAGGCACCGATGAGCATGGTCAGAAGATAGAAGAAAAGGCAAAGGCTCAGGGCATTACCCCCAAGGCATATGTCGATGAAAAGGTAGCTGTCTTCAAAAAGCTGTGGGAGTATATGAACATCAGCTATGACCGCTATATAAGAACTACCGATGACTACCACGTATCCGCCGTTCAGAATATATTCAAGCGCCTTTATGACAAGGGCTATATCTATAAGGGCGAGTATACCGGCAAATACTGCACCCCCTGCGAGAGCTTCTGGACAGAGAGCCAGCTCGATGAGAACGGCTGCTGCCCCGAGTGCCACAGAGAAGTAAGGGAGGCAAAGGAAGAGGCTTACTTCTTCAAAATGTCACCCTTTGCAGAGAGAATAGAGAAGCTGCTGCTTGATACCGACTACCTCCGCCCCAAGTACCGTGCGCAGGAGCTGGTAAATAACTTCATCAAGCCCGGTCTTGAAGACCTCTGCGTTTCAAGAACATCGTTCACATGGGGCATACCCGTGACCTTTGATGAAAAGCACGTAGTCTATGTGTGGATAGATGCGCTCTCAAACTATA
>JAFYET010000370.1 GCA_017544125.1 Ruminococcus sp.
CTGCGCCGCATATATGCCCATTCGGGCTTGAAGCCCCACAGTATCTGTTAATGTCAGGCAAACAATACTCAATACAATAAGCAACACCCCGAAGGTCTGCAATAGCCTCGGGGTGTTGCATTTTATTATCCGTCCGCCGCAAGGCGGACACCTCACCTGTTACCTGTTACTTGTTACCTGTAACCTGTTACCTGATATAAAACTGCCTGACAAGGCGGTTTATTGTTAAATATAGTTACATAATTAAATTATTTCTCTTGATAAAGCCCTTTACAAACACATATAAAAGTGGTATAATTAAAGAATACTATGATAAAATAGGGGAGATATGAATGGCTACAAGAGTAGGTATGGTCTCGCTCGGGTGTCCCAAGAACCAGATAGATGCCGAGCATATGCTTTATGCACTGAAAGCCGAGGGCTTTGAGCTTATACAGGACGCAGCACTTGCTGACTGTGTGATAATAAACACCTGCGGCTTTATCAGCGATGCCAAGCAGGAGGCGATAGATACTACCCTTGAATTCATCGAGCTTAAAAAAGAGGGCAGGATAAAGGCTGTTATCATGACAGGCTGCCTTGCCGAGCGCTACCGTGAGCAGATAATGGAGGAAATGCCTGAGCTTGATGCGGTCATAGGTCTTGGCTCTGAGGATAAGCTCGTAGATGTCATAAGAGATATATTTGCCTACCATAAGCCCGTGCAGTGCTACGGCGAGTGTGAAGCCCTTGCTATGGAGGGCGGCAGGGTGATATCGACCGAGCCGTTCTATGCTTACCTTAAAATTGCCGAGGGCTGCTCGAACTACTGCACCTACTGCGCTATACCCAAGATACGTGGTAAATTCCGCAGCAGGAAGATGGAGGATATAATCGAGGAGGCTAAATGGCTCGCTTCTCACGGCGTTAAGGAGCTTGTGGTCATAGCTCAGGATACCACACGCTACGGCGAGGATAACTACGGTAAACAGATGCTCCCCGAGCTGTTAAAAGAGCTTTGCACAATTGACGGTCTTAAATGGATAAGAACGCTTTACAGCTACCCCGAGAGGATAACAGATGAGCTGATCGACGCTGTGGCAAGTGAGCCCAAGCTCGTAAAATACTTCGATATACCCATTCAGCACTGCAACAGCGAGGTGCTCAGGCGTATGAACCGCCACTGCGATAAAGAGCAGATAACCGCACTTGTTAAAAAGCTGCGTGAGCGCATTCCGGGCGTGATACTGAGAACTACGCTTATCACAGGCTTCCCGGGGGAGACAGATGAGCAGTTTGATGAGCTTACACGCTTTGTCAAGGATACACGCTTTGAGCGGCTGGGGGCATTTGCCTACTCCGCTGAGGAGGACACACCTGCGGCTGTAATGCCTGATCAGATAGATGAAGATGTCAAGCAAAAGTGCCTTGAAACGGTGTATGCCGACCAGAGCTTTATTATGGACGAGCACAATGCCGCACTTGTTGGCAGAACCTTTGAAACTGTCTGCGAGGGCTTTGACAGATACGCCGAGATGTACTACGGCAGAACTTATATGGACGCCCCCGAGATAGACGGCAAGGTCTTTTTCACAAGCGAGAGAAAGCTCTCGGCAGGCGAGTTTGTAAATGTTAAGATCACCGATATACTCGACTTTGACCCCATAGGCGAGGTCACAGAATAAACAAAGAAGGAAGAATGTTATGAATCTACCGAATAAGCTTACAGTCTTGAGAGTGCTTCTCATACCTTTTTATGCAATGTTCGTTTTGTGGTATTTGCCTAACCATTGGGTGTGGGCGCTTGTGGTTTTCGCCGTGGCATCTATCACCGATATGCTCGACGGCAAGATAGCAAGAAGCCAGAACCTCGTCACAACCTTCGGCAAGTTCTTAGACCCCCTTGCGGATAAGCTGCTTGTTATGACATCGCTAATATGCCTGTGTTTTGAGCGCCTTATCGACCCTGTGGCGGTCATCATAATCCTCTCCCGTGAGTTTATGGTAACCGGTCTGCGCCTTGTTGTGGCAAATGAGGGCGTTGTTGTGGCAGCAGGCATCTGGGGCAAGCTAAAGACCGCCTTTACTATGATAGCACTTATCGCAGTAATGGCATTGCAGATATTCTTCCCCGATAAAAAGGGCAGCCCTGACCTTAACTGGCACTCGACAGTGTTCTTAGTCAACGAAGCACTTATATGGGTAAGCGTTGTGCTTACTGTCATCTCGGGTGCTGTTTACCTTAAGGGCTACTGGAAATACATTGATTCAAGCAAATAAAGGAGCAGCTTTAGTAATGAAAATATATAACACACTTTCCCATAAGATAGAGGAGTTTGTACCCAATGAGCCGGGCAAGGTGTCAATGTACACCTGCGGCCCTACAGTATATCACTTTGCGCATATAGGCAACCTTCGCAGCTATATCATGGAGGACGTGCTTGAAAAGTATATGCGCTTTACAGGTCTTGACGTCAAAAGAGTCATGAACATAACCGATGTAGGGCACCTTACCTCTGACGGCGATACCGGTGAGGATAAGATGCTAAAGGGCGCTAAGCGTGAGCATAAGAGCGTTATGGATATAGCGCAGTTTTATACCGACGCTTTCTTTGATGACTGCAAGAAGCTGAATATCAAGACCCCCGATGTTGTCGAGCCTGCCACCCACTGCATCGATGAGTTTATAAGGGTGATATCCTCCCTCATCGAGAAGGGCTATGCTTATGAAGCAGGCGGCAATATCTACTTTGATACCTCAAAGCTCAAGGAATACTACGTTTTCCATAACTTCAATGAGGAAGACCTCGAAGACGGCGTTCGTGAGGGCGTTGAGAAGGACGAGAACAAGAAAAACAAGGCAGACTTCGTGCTTTGGTTCACAAAGAGCAAGTTTGACGATCAGGAGCGTAAATGGGATTCTCCCTGGGGTATAGGCTACCCCGGCTGGCATATCGAGTGCTCCTGCATATCA
>JAFYET010000371.1 GCA_017544125.1 Ruminococcus sp.
AAAGAAAAAGAAAAAGAGCGATTCATCATCGGTATCGAGCAGCGTTATTGATGAGAGCAGCTCAGATGATGACAGTTCAAGTGATGACAGCTCAGATGCCGACAGCAGCAGCGAAGACGTGATACCCGGGTCTGTTACAGAGCCTGTTGTTGATTCTGAGCCTGAAAAGACCACGACCAATACTACTACTACAAAGAAAGTAGCAGACGACTCAGAGCCTGATGAATACCCGATAGACAACCCGCCGGATATTGATGACCCCTCGCAGACGACAACGACCACCACCAAGAAAGCCGTATCTTTGCCCGCAGACGAGATAGGCGATGAGATAAAGCCTGTACAGCTGTTCTTTGATGGCATACAGGACGGCGACATAAAAAAGGTAGAAGAATCATTCAGCCCGCAGATAATGAAATACTTAAAAGACAAAGGTTTATGGGACGGGGCTGAGGAGACCCTGACAGAAGAATACAAAAAGGTATTTGGTGATGACTACAAGATAGATGTGATATACACAGGCAAGAGAAAGCTCACTGATAAGGAAACTGACAGCTTTATCAAGGAATTTGAGCATGACTTCGGAGAAAAGCCTGACACCAAGGAACTATACGACATAGAAATAAGAGCTACCATAAAGGGAAGCAAGGATTCAGATTCGGAAGACTCTCATGTTATCGTAGGAAATTCGGGTAGCAAGTGGTATGTATTTGAGATATGACAATAAAAAAGAACAAAAAAGGAGAAAAAACGATGAAAAAGAAGCTTTTATTACCCCTTATGGCATTGGTCTTAGCGCTCTCTTTTATAATGACAGCCTGTGCTGACGAGGACAAGGACGATGATGACGAGGAGGACTCGACACCAAAGTATGAGATACCAATTGAGGGATATTTCAAGGCTATGGAAACAGGCAGCGAAAAGGAAGTTAAAAAGGTATTCTGCGAGGCTGAGATTAAGAAAAAGATAGAGGAAAACGGCGACGATTACTTTAAAGAGAGAGCCGAAGATCTCAATGAGATGATGGAAGATGAGTATGGTGAGAACTTAAAGGTCACCTACAAGGTAAAGGACAAGGACAAGCTCGATGATGATGATCTGGAGGAGTATTCACAGCAGATGCAAAGGCGCTGTGATGATGATGATTTAGAGGTCACAGAGGGCTACAAGGTAAAGATCGAAGCCAAGATAAAGGGCGACGAAGGTGATGACAAAAACAGCATTACATATTATGTAGGCAAAGTAGACGGCAAGTGGATAATACTTGACATATAAGCAGAAAAGGTAAGGAGATATCATTATGAAGAAGAAGCTTTTATTACCCCTTATGGCGATAGTTTTAGCGCTTTCGTTTTTAATGACAGCCTGCGGTGATGAGGACAAGGACGATGATGACGAGGAGGACTCGACACCCAAGTATGAGATACCCATTGAGGCATACTTCAAGACTATGGAGACAGGCAGCGCAAAGGAAGCGAAGAAGTGCTTCTGCCAGACTGAGATAAAGAAAAACGAAGATCAGAACGGCGACGATTACTATGATAAGCTCGCTGAAAGCCTTAACAAAATGGCAGAAGATAAGTTTGGCGAGAATGTCAGGATAACCTACAAGATCAAGGACAAGGACAAGCTCGATGATGACGATCTGGAGAATTATTCAGACAGATTACAGAGCCGCTGCGATGATGATGATATAGAGGTAACAGAGGGCTACAAGATAAAGGTAAAAGCCAAGATAAAGGGCGATGACGATGAGGAAGAGGAGACCGAGACATTCTATGTAGGCAAGGTAGACGGCAAGTGGGTAGTACTTGACGCATAAGCAGAGGACAGGGAAAAATGAAGAGAGCATACCTTTTGGCAGCACTTGCGGCTGCTATGATGATGACAGCCTGCGGCGGCGGTGAGGAAAACGGCAGCAAGAACAGGACGACCACCTCGACCACCGTATCAGAGGCTGATATAAGCGGGCAGGAGACATCATCGCTGACAGAGACAGTGACACAGCCCCCGCAGGACAGCAGCGCACAGGACACACAGACACAGCCGACAGCCGACACATCATCTGAGCCTGATGACGAATCGTCAAAGGAGCCCGAGACCCCGGCTGAAAGCCCCGTAAAATGCGAGGGCAGCAGGATAATGGCGGCTGATTTCGGCATTGACATAACCTACCCGGGCGGCTGGAACGTAAAGGGCTATGACGCAGGGGGCAATGAGACACCTGCGACAGTAGCCACGGTGATGAATGAGGACTTAGGCGTTTCATCGACGGTGGAGCTTATCAGCTTTGAGGGCAACCTTGAAGAGGGCAGGCAGGTAACGGCTGATGAATACCTCAAAAGCCTCAGGCAGGCATACACCGAGCTGACCGCCCCTGATGAGGGAGACCCCATGAGTATCAGCGATGTTGACATTCAGGAGGGCAGCACCGGCAAAGCAAAGACGGTAAGTCTGAGCTACACCCAGCGTGGCGTTAAGTCATACCTTTGCACCTACGTTTACCAGAACGAGAAAAAGGAAAACAGCTTTTTACAGTTCTCATACGCTTTTTCCGACTCGGACAACACCGAGCACATAAAGAAGGCGCTGGACGAGATGATGGGGTGACAGATATAGGCAGCACCGCCGGGGCACAGGCGAGGCTGCCTTAAATTTTCCCCGGTTTGAAAAAAATCGGGGAAAATTTTTTTACAAACGATTACATTCATTGACTATTTTTTTTATTTATGGTAGAATGGTTTTCAAGGTAAACGGACGGGGGAGACAGCAAGCTGATTTCTTACTTCCTGCGTCTTATATCTTACATCTGACCGGAAAGGAATGATAGTTATAAATATCACATTCAACGAAAAGAGCCGCACATTCAAGCTCGATGCAAAGGACACCACATATATGCTCATGGTGGCTGATGACGGGTATTTAGCACACGTTTACTACGGGCGCAGGATCCCCGACACGGACATGATAAGCATAATGCGCTTTGATGAGAGCCCCTTTACGCCTTTAACAAACAACAGAGACAGGGCATCTTTCCTTGACTCGCTGCCCATGGAGTATTCGACATTCGGGGTGGGGGATTACAGAGAGCCTTCGTTCAAGATAAGAGCTGCCGACGGCACAGCGACCTGCGACCTGAGATACAAGGGCTACAGGATAACCGAGGGCAAGCCTGCACTCGAGGGTATGCCTGCGACATTTGCGACAGAGCAGAGCCCCTGCAACACCTTAGAGGTGATAATGGAAGACAAGCCGGCAGGCTTAGAGGTATCACTTTTTTACACGGCGTTTGAGAAGCTCGATGTAATAACAAGAAGCGTAATTGTAAGAAACGCAGGCAGCGGGGCTGTATACCTTACCCGTGTGCTTTCTGCCTGCGTGGATTTTGACACACACGAGTTTGACATGATAACGCTTAACGGCTCATGGGCAAGGGAGAGGGCAGTAGAGCGCTGCCGCTTACATCACGGCAAGCAGGGCATAGACTCATGCCGTGGCGAGAGCTCACACCAGAATAACCCCTTTGTCGCACTCTGCGAGCACAAGGCAGATGAGGACAGCGGCGAGGTCTACGGCTTCAACTTTGTATACAGCGGCAATTTCTTTGCGCAGGCAGAGGTGACACAGCACAAGAAAACACGCTTTGTAATGGGCATAAACCCTCTTGATTTCTCGTGGAAGTTAGAGGCGGGGGAGGTATTCACAGCCCCCGAGGTGGTAATGGTACACTCTGACAGCGGCATCGGCAAGATGTCACGCACATTCCACGACCTTTACAGAGGCAACCTCATAAGAGGCGAATACAAGGACAAGCGCCGCCCGATACTTATAAACAACTGGGAGGCTACATACTTTGACTTCTCCACAGATAAGCTCATAAGCATAGCAGAGCAGGCAAGCAAGCTGGGCATTGAGATGCTTGTTATGGACGACGGCTGGTTCGGGCACAGAGATTCTGACAATTCATCATTAGGCGATTGGTTTGTATATGAAAAGAAGCTCGAGGGCGGCTTAAAGCACTTAGTCGATGAAGTAAACAAGCTGGGCATGAAATTCGGCATATGGTTTGAGCCTGAGATGGTATCGCCCGACTCTGAGCTTTACCGTGCGCACCCCGACTGGGCTATACAGATAAAGGGCAGACCCCTTACCATGTCAAGAGAGCAGTACATACTCGATTATTCGAGAAAAGAGGTAAGGGACTATGTTTACTCGATGATGAGGGCAATACTTGACTCAGCGAACATAGAATACATCAAGTGGGATATGAACAGGCAGCACACAGAGGCGGGGTCATTCGCTCTGCCTGCTGACAGGCAGCAGGAGATATGGCACAGATACGTGCTGGGCGTTTACGAGCTTATGGACAGGCTGACCACCGACTACCCCTACATACTGATAGAGAACTGCTCGGGCGGCGGTGCGAGGTTTGACCCCGGAATGCTTTATTACAGCCCGCAGATATGGTGCTCGGACGACACAGATGCCATCGAGCGCTTAAAGATACAGTACGGCACCTCGATGTGCTACCCCTGCTCGGCAATGGGTGCCCATGGTTCTGATTGCCCCAACCACTCCTGCGGCAGGGTAACGCCCTTTGCAACGAGGGGCGATGTGGCACTTGTGGGCACATTCGGCTACGAGCTTGATGTTACCCGCATACCCGAGGAGGACAGGAACGCCATTCCCGCACAGATAGAGAAATTCAAGAAATTCAACCCCTTAGTGCGCACAGGCGACCACTACCGTATAGGCAATATGTTTGCCGACAACAGCTGGGATGCGTGGATGTTCGTTGCCAAGGACAAGAGCGAGGCGTTATTTGAGTTTGTACAGGTTATCGGCAGAGCAAACGAGCGCTCGAGAAACATCAAGCTCAAAGGTCTTGACCCCGATGCTTACTACTACGAGGAATCAAAGCCCGATGAAAAGCTCTCGGGTGCGGCGTTGATGTATGCCGGCATAAATGTAGCCAAGATGTGGAACGTTGACGGGCTGTACGGCGACTTTGTGTCAAAGACGCTGCATTTTGTGAGGGCTTGACAAACGAAGAGTAACGTGTTATAATATAGGTGTCAAAATAAACAAGTTGACCGGAAGGTTAAACAAAGTACCCCCGACAAGAGTGCTGGTCAAGTCGGGGGGTTGTTATATACAGAATATATGCCCCACAGCATAAGCTATGGGGCTTTTTTGGTGCTCTTTATTCAGTATTTTTATAGATTTAATAATTGCTTTTTCTTTGTATCAAATTCTTCTTGGGTTATTGCACCAATATCTAATAATTCTTTAAGTTTTTTTACTTCATCAATAGAAGAAGTCATGTTTGAAGATGACGTTGTTTTTGAAGAAGTTGTACTGTTGGATGGTTTTTCATTGTAAGTTGATATTATATCAAGAACAGATAAAATCCGTTGAGCAGTATTATAAGCATTCTTATAAGCTAAACTATCTGTTTGTGTTTCATATTTTAAAAGATTAAAATACATTGTAGGATTTTTAAAGTCTTTAATGGTCATTTTTATACTTAACACCTTGCAAATGGTGTTGTTGACTTTTTTTCCACTAGTACCGCCAATAACAGCACCTACACCACCAAATAAAGCACCACCTACAACAGCTCTTCCAATACTGACACCACCTTTAGTTATTGTTTTTCCATCTTCTATAAGTTCATAACTAATAAGATCAGAATAATCATATATCTTACTATCAGTTGTTACAACATATTGATTATTTCCAGTTGGAAGTTTTGTTGGAAAAACCCATTTTTTTCTTTTTTCATCAATCCAAATATAATTATCTACTGAAGATGTTTTATTAAAATCTACATTAGAGGTTTTTTTAATCAACTCTTCTGATTTTGCTTTTCTTTCAATTGAAGATTTAATATATACAATAATAAAAATAACAATTAAAACTCCTAATACAATATAAACTGCCGAAAATTCCATATAATCACCTCAAATCATAATTCTGCAATAATTATAGCATGATTGTATAGATTTGTCAATTATAAAACACTAAATGTTATAAAAAGAAAAGATGTATAGCATAATACCATACATCTTTTTGATGGTGCGCCCGACAGGAGTCGAACCTGCGGCCTCAAGAGTCGGAGTCTTGCGCTCTATCCAGCTGAGCTACGGACGCATATTCAGGTAACAGATATCTGTTACCTGTTGAAATATTCTGATTTCAGCCTACCCTGAACGCATTATCAGCCTGCGGCTGAAAAAGCTCGGAGGGGGACCGCCGACACTCAAAGAGTGGCGGTGGTGGAGGGGTCAGTTTATCTTACTTTAGCGCCGTTAGGAAGCGACTGGTCGGGGAAGATGACTGTAGCGCCGCCGTCCTTATTGTCGGCTGCACAGATCATGCCGTTTGACTCGACACCGCAGAGCTTAACGGGCTTTAAGTTTGCAACTATTATGACCTTTTTGCCGATAAGATCTTCGGGCTTATACCACTCGGCAATGCCCGAAACTACCTGTCTGCCGCCGAAGCCGTCATCAAGCTGCAAGCAAAGCAGCTTCTTTGACTTCTTGACCTTTTCGCACTCCCTGACCTGAGCTACACGCAGGTCAACCTTTGCAAAGTCGTCAATGGTTATCTCAGCGCCAAGCTCGGGGGGCGTGAAGCCGTCGTTATCCTCAGCGGGGGCGTTGTCGCCGATTATCTTGTTGAGCTCGTCTATTTCCTTGTCAACATCAATCCTCGGGAAGATTATCTCGCCACGGTGAACGGTCACATTCACGGGAAGAACGCCGAATTTGCCTGCATTCTCATATGTGATAAGCCCCTCATCAGCGCCTATCTGTGCCCATATCTTAGGCATTGTGGTAGGCATAAAGGGTGAAAGCAGAGTTGATATGATGCGTATAGAATCAAGCAGGTTGTAAAGCACCGATGCAAGGCGGGCTTTCTTGCTCTCGTCCTTGCCGAGCACCCAGGGGGCAGTCTCATCTATATACTTATTTGCCCTGTCAACAGCTGTGAATATCTCTTCAAGTGCGTTCTTAAGGCGTGTTTCGTCAACGCACAGGTCAACCTTTTCACGAAGTGCTGTAAGTGTACTGATAAGGTCATCATCAAACTCGCCTGCCTCACGCTCAGTGGGCAGTGTGCCGCCGAAATATTTATCAACCATCGCAACAGTACGTGAAACGAGGTTGCCGAGACCGTTTGCAAGGTCAGAGTTTATGCGGTTTATCATTATCTCGTTTGAGAATGAGCTGTCAGCGCCGAGAGCCATTTCTCTCATGATATGGTATCTTATAGCATCGGGGCTGTAGCGCTCACCTAAGATAAACGGGTCAACCACGTTGCCGAGAGATTTTGACATTTTCTGACCGTTAAAGGTTATCCACCCATGAACTGCTAAGTGCTTAGGCAGCGGCTCTTCGAGCGCCATGAGCATTGCAGGCCATATGATAGCGTGGAAGCGCATGATATCCTTAGCCACCATATGAACATCGGCAGGCCAGAACTTTGAGTAATCATTATACTCGCTGTTTTCATAGCCCAAAGCCGTGATATA
>JAFYET010000372.1 GCA_017544125.1 Ruminococcus sp.
ACCCCTCCACCACCGCCACTCAGCGAGTGTCGGTGGTCCCCCTCCCCTTGGCAGGGGAGGCGAAGTACTTAGTTAAGGGTAAGTAAATGCTACCCAACGGCAATGATATGCCTCCCCTGAACGCATTATCGACTTGCGGTCGAAAAAGCTGGGAGGTGTCACCAATGCCCAACGGGCATTGGTGACGGAGGGGTTCTACAACTCCCAATCTATCAGACAAAACCATAAAGACAGGAGGAATAAAAATGCTTAAAAAGCTCACGCTATTACATTCAAATGACCTGCATGGCGATTTTCTGCCGAAAAAGGGGGAGGACGGCAAGGAAACGGGCGGGCTTTCACGGCTTGCGGGGTATGTGAAAAAAGTCCGTGCGGCGGAGGAGAATGTTATCTACGCAAACGCCGGCGATATGTTCCGTGGGTCGATCATCGACTCGGAGTTTATGGGGCTTTCGACTATCGAGCTTATGAACCTGCTCTCGCCCGATGTCACCACCATAGGCAACCATGAGGTAGATTACGGGCTTGCGCATCTTTTGTTCCTGGAGAAGTGCGCACACTTCCCGATAATAAATTCAAACCTCTTTATAACCATAAACGGCGCAAGGCTTTTTACCCCCTGCCTTAACATCGACATAGGCGGCATGAGAGTGCTGTTTATAGGCATACTCACAGAAGAGGTGATAGCCTCGATGAAGAGCGAGAAGGTAATAGGCACTTATGTTGACATTCAGGCGGCGGCAAAGGAGATAGGCGTTATCGCTGACAACTACCGCACAAGAAAAACAGACCTGACAGTTCTGCTAACCCACATAGGCATTGAAGCTGACAGAGAATTAGCAAAGCTGCTTGACCCCGAGTGGGGGGTAGACCTTATCATCGGAGGGCATTCACACACGTTTATGGAAAAGCCTGAGGTGGTAAACGGCATACCGATAGTTCAGGCAGGCACAGGCACGGGGCAGATAGGGCGCTTTGAGATAACCGTTGACACAGCTAAGCACGACCCCGTCGATGTCAAGTGGGAGTGCATACCCATAAACGAGGACACCGCCCCCGTTGACCCGGTAATGAACGAGCTGCTTGACCGCTATCAGAACGTGACCGATGCAAAATACAAGCGTGTAGTCACCACCTTTGCAAGAAAGCTGACCCACCCCAGCAGGATAGAAGAGACCGAGCTTGGCAACCTTTACGCCGACCTTTTGCAGTGGGAGAGCAGCTTTGACATAATGATAATGGGCACGGGCGCTATACGCAAAAAGGAGCTGGGCCCCATAGTCGAGTATCAGGATATGCTTGAGAACACGCCCTTTGACGATGTGCTTTATATGCTAAAAGTCACAGGTGCGCAGTTCAGGGCTATGATCACTCACGTATTCCGTGATGAAGCGTGGGAGGGGCATACTGAGTTTTACAACTACTCGAAGGGTGTCAAGATAACCTACCAGAAGAGCACCCACACCTTCAAAGAGCTGTCTTTTAACGGCAAGGAGATAGAGGATAGCGACGAGCTGCTGATAGCCTTACAGGCGTATCACTTCAACAGCTTTGATGAGTTTTTCGGCGTGCCGCTTGAAGAGGTATCAAAGAACATGAAGCCGAGAGTCATCGCCACCTCGGTAAACAACATCGTAGAAGAATACTTCTCGACCAACAAGGGGCTTGACTCACACGTTGAGGGCAGAATAGAAATAATTGAATAAAAAAACAGGTATCGCTTATGCACGCAGCAAAGCGATACCTTTTTTGTTTATACTAACTCTACATTCCAGTCTGCGAGTGACTGCCTTATAAGCAGCACGTCTGAAATATCCACCTTGCGGCTGCTGTTTACATCGGCGTTTGCTTCGTTTATCTTAACGCCCCAGCCTGCAAGGTACTGGCGAAGTATGAGCACATCTACTATATCAACATCCTTGTCGCCGTCAACATCGCCGGGGCAGCGGGGGGTTACAAACTCGCAGTTTGGCAACTCTGCCGCCGTTTCGGGGGCTATGTAATCGACAGATGCGGGCAGGTCTATCCGCCTTAGTGAAACGCAGCTTGTCAGGCTCCTGCTGCCTATTCTCTTAAGCCCGTCGGGCAGCACTATCTCTTCAAGCCCATAGCAGAATTTGAACGCCTGGTTGCCTATCGACTCAACACCCGGCTCGATGACTATCTTCTTTATCTTACCGCTGATAGCGTTTATGGGCGAGACGTTGCCCGAGTGGAAGTTGGTCATCATGCCCGTTCCCGAAACGGTGAGCACGCCGTCACGGGTGAGGGCATAGGTGATGTTATTGCCAAGCTGACCCTGTGCTATGACACAGTTGCTGTCGGGGGCGTTGCTGCCGAAGTGCGACTTGTCTATCGACACGCCCCCGCCTGAGAAGTTTGCAAACCTTATCTGCCGCACATCGTCCTTTGAGGTGATATCAAGGCAGAGGGCATACTCACATTCCTCGGGGATAGTGAAGCGTATATCTATCGGCAGGTCATAAAAGCTGCTTATCTGGTTTTCCGTTATCTCGGCTCTTGTGGGCAGGGCGGGAACTGTGAACTCATATGAAGCCTTATCGGTAACGACTTTTAACCTGCGTGCGGTGTGGGTATCATTGGTGACGCTCAGGGCAGTATGGCCGTTTTCGTGCCACACCGAGCCTACATAGAGGGTATCTGTCGCTAAGAGGTTTTTAAGCGACACGTCGGGCGAAACGACACCGTAGAAGGCTGATTTTACATAGTCATCGCCTATCTTTATATTATCAAAGTAAACATCTTTTATATCAAAGGGGTAAAGGGTGCCGTCGGGGTTGAGCTTCTGGGTAGCGTATATCGTGTGGTCGCCGCCGCCGTTTAAGGTGCAGTTTGTAAATGATATATCGCTGCAGTTGCTTTTTTCTATTTGCAGCATGATGCAGGCGTTTGCGTAGGTCTCGCAGTCGCCCACATATATCTGCGGCATCTCGAAGCGGCAGTTGTCATAGTGCAGGTCGGTCACCTCTATGCCGGGCTCACCTGCTATCTGCGTGCCGTCGATATGGCTGCCCGAGTCATCTTTATGTATCATATCATAAACATAGCAGCTGTCAAAATAAACGTGCCTTGCCGGCTTTATTGCATCATCAATAGTGCCGCCGAGGGCGCAGCGGGTAAGCCTTGCATTGCTGCCCACAAAGCGTGTCATAGTGCAGTTTTCAAACTCGAAGAACACGGGGCTGTCGGTGTTTGACTTTGTCACAGCGCCGAATCTGCAATTTTTGAAAACCACCTTTATCTCACGGTCGAGCTTATCATCATCACACAGCATAAAGCGGTAGCCCGAGAAGTCGCAGTTCTCTATCACGACAGTTCCCGTGACATCTTTGTTTCTGTAATAGAAGCTGAGCACTGTGGCGCTGCCGTTGCCGCCCTCCTTTAATTGCAGACCGCTTACCGTATCGGTCTTGTTAACACGGCGGAGCGTGCCTGATGCGCCTGTGTTGTATCTGTCGGGAATGGGCTTTACATCGCATTGCTGCTCGGTCACGGTGACTGTATCATCATCACCCGCAGCGCAGACAGTCTGCACCCCATGAGCGCAAAGCATTACTGCTGCGCAGAGTGCGGCGAAGAGCTTTTTTACAAGATATGTGCGGTGGTGTTTCATAGACATATTGCCCCTTTCTATACGGAAAATGTGGTGTGTGTTTAAGGTTAAAAGATATAACATACTATGATTATACCACATAACGTGGCTATTGTCAACGTAGAAAAATTTAAGGTACCGCCCGTCAGAGCGATACCTTTATTATTCTTTATTCTTTTAGCTGCGCTTACCCCTCATTCTGCTCCTTGACAGATATGTAGTATTTTATCAGCTCGACAGCGCCCTCGATACCCGTCTTTGAGGAGTTGATGCACAGGTCATAGTTCTTGGCATCGCCCCAGCGCATATCGCTGTAATAGTTATAGTAGTTGGCACGGCGCTTGTCGGTCTTTTTTATGAAATCCTCTATCTTATTCTTCTCTATATCATAGCGGGCGGCGATGCGCTGCTTTTTGTCATAGAGGTTGCCGGTGATGAAGAAATTGAGCACGTCCTTATTGCCCCTCAGCACATAATCTGCACAGCGCCCGACGATAACGCAGGGACCCTTCTCGGCTATGTTCTTTATTGTGTCAAACTGCGCTAAGAATATCTTATGATTGAGCGGCATTTCGGGGTTTATGCGCCCGTCCTGAGATATGGGGTAGTTGCCCATGACAAGGTTCATAAGAAAGCTGTTGGTGTAGCTCTCATCATGCTTTACAAAAAGCTCCTGACAGATGCCGGATTCCTTTGATGCTATCTCGAGCAGCTCCCTGTCATAGAAAGGTATGCCCAGCTCTTCTGCGAGCTTATGCCCTATCTCACGCCCGCCGCTGCCGAACTCACGGCTTATGGTGATTATAGATCTTGTCTGCTGTGTCATAAAAACCTCCTCCTTCCGGGGTATATTGAAATCTATTGTCTTATATTATTATAGCATAAATAATTAAAAAAGTATATACATTTTCTTACAAACTTTCCCCCGCCTGTATGTGCATTATGACGTGAAAGGGGGCATTTGCGGCAGGGGAGGGTTTTGTTTGTGGGATCTAACGATTTGCACAGGCAAATTTTGTAAAGTATGGCTCTTGAAA
>JAFYET010000373.1 GCA_017544125.1 Ruminococcus sp.
ACCGAACATCACCTACTCCCTCCGCCCCCACAGCCGATAACAGCAGCGCCGTTCCTCCGCCTTCGCCCGAGCCTGATAGAATAAACTCAGAGCAGGAAGCCAAACGTATCATGAAAGAAAAAACACGCCCGGTGGCAATAGCCTTAGGTCTGCCCTTAGTGCTCTATTTTTTCTATATGATCATTGTCACGACCGGCGACAATGCATCTGATATTATTTTATTGATATTCGCCTTTTTCTTATATCGTTTTTTGATCAAGCGCAGCAGATAATAATAAAAAGGTATCGCCCCACAATTGATTTTAAAATCATCGCCGCAGGCAATACCTTAATTCTTCATTATTCATTATTCACCATTCATTATTCATAAAAAAAGCCCCCTTACGGGGGCTTTTTGTTACACCTTTTCCAGCGCCTGCTTGATATCCTCGATAAGGTCATCAGCGTTCTCTAAGCCTATGGAAAGTCTGATAAGGTCAGGGGCGATGCCTGCCTCTAAAAGCTGCTCATCGGTCATCTGCCTGTGGGTATGGCTTGCGGGGTGGAGCAGGCAGGTGCGTGCATCTGCAACGTGGGTAACTATGGATATGAGCTTTAAGCTGTCCATAAACCTGATGCTCTCTTCTCTGCCGCCCTTGATGCCGAAGCACATTACGCCGCAGGAGCCGTTCGGGAGATACTTCTTTGCAAGCTCATAGCTCTCGTCGCCCTCGAGGTCGGGGTACTTTATCCATGCGACCTTATCGCTTGACTTTAAGAACTTAGCTACCTTAAGAGCATTCTCGCAGTGGCGGGGCATTCTAACGTGGAGCGATTCAAGACCCAGGTTGAGATAGAATGCGTTCTGAGGCGACTGTATAGCGCCGAGATCTCTCATAAGCTGTGATGTAGCCTTGGTTATATATGCGCCCTTGCCGAACTTCTCGGTATAAACAAGACCGTGGTAGCTCTCATCGGGGGTAGTGAGCATTGGGAACTTATCCTTATGTGCTGCCCAGTCGAAGTTGCCGCTGTCTACTATACAACCGCCCACACCCGAAGCATGACCGTCCATATACTTAGTGGTGGAGTGAGTAACGATATCAGCGCCCCACTCTATCGGGCGGCAGTTAACAGGGGTAGCAAAGGTGTTGTCGATTATGAGCGGAACACCCGCCTCGTGAGCGATCTTAGCAAAGCGCTCGATATCGAAAACATCGCAGGTGGGGTTAGTGATAGTCTCACCGAAAACAGCCTTGGTGTTTGGCTTGATAAGAGCCTTTATCTCGTCGTCAGACATCTTTGTATCAAAGAATGAGCACTCGATGCCCATCTTCTTCATTGTAGTGCCGAAGAGGTTGAATGTGCCGCCGTAGATCGACGATGAAGCGATAAAGTGGTCGCCAGCCTCGCAGATATTGAATATCGCAAAGAAATTAGCAGCCTGACCCGATGATGTGAGCATAGCAGCCACGCCGCCCTCGAGGGCGCATATCTTGTTGGCTACTGCATCATTTGTGGGGTTCTGAAGCCTTGTATAGAAATAGCCCGATGCCTCCAGGTCAAAGAGCTTGCCCATAGCGTCGCTGGTGTTATACTTGAAGGTGGTTGACTGGTATATAGGCAGCTGCCTCGGCTCACCCTCTCCGGGCTGCCAGCCCGCCTGAATACATTTGGTTTCGATTTTGCTCATAATTGATTTCTCCTTTTTTCAATGCACAATGCACAATTATTTGTAACCGCAAATTGCGGATAATTAACAAGTGTAGACTATTCGCTAATCAAACTGCTTCGCAGTTTGATTAGTCCCACCAGAAATACCACACGGTAGAAACGCTAAGGTCGCCTGCAAGCTCGCCTATGGTGCCTGACTTGGTACACTGGGTAACTCTGTCGGTGCAGAACAAAAACTGCTCAAATGCCACCTGCGCTGCGTCCTCCCTTGATATAGGCTGAGGAAGCACCATTTCGAGAGTGTCGTGGGTTATGGCTGCGGGAACTGAGCCGTACTGCTCATACCAGTATTTGAGGACTGCCGCCATATCATCAGGGGTCGGGCAGTCGTTCCAACCGCCGAAGGGAACTAACAGAGCAGCCTCCCAGGGCTTGTCTGTGGGCAGGTGTATCATAACGCACTCGGCAAGCTCGCCCGACTCGTAGTCGGTCATCGACACCATAAGATCATTGGGGTCGCCTGCGGTCATAGTGCCCTTGTAGCTGTCGATATCGTCAATACTCTGCTTAGCCGATGCAAAGAAATCCTTAACATCGGGAAGTGAGTCGGCAGATATCTCCTGCCCCTCCATATCCTCAAGGTAGTCTTCAAGCCTGTCCTCTATCGGTATGATAACGGGTATAAAGCCCTCGGCTTTGCCCTGCTCATAGGCCTTTTTCCAAAGCTCCATAAGCTCCTTCGGGGTCGTCCAGAGGGGTATCTTATCATACTCAAAGCCGAGGTAGTCGGTTATATTCCTATCAGCCATACGCTCACCTCTACTTTATCGAATCGAGCTTCTTTTGCAGCTCTATCATATGGTTACGGCAGGCGGTTATCTCGCCGGTATACTTATTGAACCACTCAACGTCATTTTCATTAGGCGTTTCCTGCAAAAGAACTGCCTGAACCAGCGCCGACTGAGAACGTGAACGCTTACGCTCTATCTCCTCTATCGTCTGCTGGCAGATCTTTATTTCCTTTTTGAGTTTGCTTTTTTCGCTCATTTATATCACCCTTTTAATTTAATTACCCTTTTTGTTGACCGAGGCTATTATCTCATCGGCCTTTTCATACCCCTTGTCAAGCTCCTGCTTCATATCATTCACAGCAGTTTTTACGTCTTCGAGCTTTTCTCTCATTTGCTCGGGGTATTTGAGCAGGCAGGTATAAAGCTCGTTGACGGTCTTTTGCTTTTCGGTAAAGTCATCAAGCAGGAATGCGAACGAGTCGGCATTTGACGCATCGCAGACTATTCTGGTATAGCGCATATCCTTATCGCCCTCGGCATTTAAGTAGGAGTCGATATCCTCGCTGACATGGGCAAGGCTTGTATGATACTGCTCCCTGTACTTTTGCTGCACGAGCTTTGTTTCATCGATATAAAGCCCGATGAACACCAGCAGCCCTATCGCCATTATAACTGCAAATACGATAGCGCTTATCATCTTACGCTTCATTATCGCCTGCTGATCCATCAGACCTCACCTCCTTGTTTTCCTTTACAGCCGCCTCTTCACGCAGCCGCTGCTTTTGCTTTTCTATCTCTTCTCTTATGAGCTTTTGTTTAAGCTCTTCATCTGACATCTTCTGCTCGACCTTGCTTTGTATAAACAGCTTGGTAAGCGTCTTGGCTTCATAAAGCGACACCAGCAGAAGCGGTATCATCACAAACACCATTATGAGCTTCTTGGGGTCGCCGAATGAGCTTATGACCTCAAAAAACCTTGCCCTGCCTGTATACCGCCCCTCGATATCCGAAGCGGGGACCGGCAGCTCATCGGAAACGGGGTTTGCATCGCCTTTTGTAACAAAGCTGCCGTCTGCGTTTTTAGCAATTATACGGTGAGTAACCAGCTTGCCGTTGATATCGCTCTCGTGGGAGATAAAGGTTATAATATCGCCCGCTTTGAGATCATCAGCATCGCAGCGCTCTATGATTATATAGTCGCCCTCGCTTATCGACGGCTCCATACTGCCCGTGACCACCACGAGCACGCTTTTGCCAAAAAAGCTGACTGCCCTGCCACGGCTGCTCTGTATCATTATATAAGCCACAACGCCCGCCAAGACTATCAGAAGCACAGTGAGCGCTATATCGAAGGCTTTACTCAGTCTGCCTTTTTTCTCTGCGGTGTTTTCGGCACTTTTCAAGC
>JAFYET010000374.1 GCA_017544125.1 Ruminococcus sp.
GCAGCACATCGAAGTTTGATTATCCCGATGATGATGACGAGCCTGCTCCTGCAAAGCCCGCATCGAAGTTTGACTACCCCGACGATGATGACGAGTCCGCACCTGCAAGGCCCGCATCGAAGTTTGACTACCCCGATGACGATGACGAGCCTGCTCCTGCAAAGCCCGTATCGAAATTCGACTACCCCGATGACGATGACGAGCCTGCACCCCCGCCGAAGCCGGGAACCAGCTTTGTTTACCCCGACGATGAGGACTTCGGCTCGGACGATGAAAACATCACTATCGACTTAGACGACGAGGACGATAAATACTGATCATTTTAAGAGGTGAGAGGACGGGTGCCTCTTGCCTCTTGTAGTTTATAAAAGAGGAGAATACTCTTATGGGGATAGCATTTAAGAAATCAGCAAGTTTTGGCAAAAGAATGGAGTATAACATTTATGGCAAAATGCTTATGGAAGGCTTAGATGTATACCTGCCTTTAGTTGATGACCACGGTGTGGATTGTGTAATAAAGAAAGATGACGGAACATTTATTGAAGTGCAGATAAAAGCGAGGTCAAAAGAAGTTGCTGAGGGTAATGCCGCTTTCTTTTCGGCTATAACACATGAACTTACTGATAATTTCTATTTTGTATTCTATTCTGAAAGACTTGATTTAATGTGGATTCTTTCATCAGAAGAATTCTTGAATGAATGTGTTACAACTAAAACCGGAAAACACAAAGGAAGCCGCAGCATTTGGTTTAACGGAAACAAATCAGATAAAGCTTTAGGCATTAAAACAGAATTCTGCAAAAAGAGATTTGAAAAGTATATTGAGAAAGATTTTAAGAGATTTCATTGAAAAGAATATATAATAACTGAAAGGACTTGATAAAAATGAAAAGACGCATAGGCATACTCACAAGCGGGGGCGACTGCCCGGGACTTAATGCTACCATAAGGGGCGTTGCAAAGGCGGTATATCACAAGTTCGGTGACGATGTGCAGATCATCGGCATAAACGACGGCTACTACGGGCTTATAAACAATATGTGCAAGGAAATGACCCCTGCCGACTTTTCGGGCATACTCACCACGGGCGGCACTATCTTCGGCACAAAGAGAACGCCTTTCAAGATGATGCAGGTGGTAGAGGACGACAAGGTCGACAAGGTAAAGGAAATGAAAGCCACCTACAAAAAGCAGAAGCTCGATTGTCTGCTCACCCTCGGCGGCAACGGCACACACAAGACCGCAAACCTGCTCTCGGAAGAGGGGCTGAATGTAATAGGTCTGCCCAAGACCATTGACAACGACATATGGGGAACAGACGTGACCTTCGGCTTCCACACGGCGGTGGGCACGGCGACGGACGTTATAGACAGGCTGCACACCACAGCAAACTCCCACGGGCGCATACTCTGCGCTGAGATAATGGGCAACAAGGCAGGCTGGCTGACGCTGTATGCAGGCGTTGCGGGCGGCGCTGACATTATAGTTCTTCCCGAGATACCCTACGACATTGAGAAGTTAGCCGAGACCTGTGTAAAGAGAAACGAAGAGGGCAAGAAATTCTCGATAATTGCGGTAGCAGAGGGTGCTTTTGACAAGAAAGAAGCCAAGATGAAGAAAAAGGAGCGTGCCGCAAAGCGTGCAGAGGCAGGCATAACCACCGCCACCACGAGAATTGCCGCAAACATACAGAACATGACAGGCTACGAGACGAGAGTATGCGTTCCCGGGCATATGCTGCGAGGCGGCAGCCCCTCGGCTTATGACAGGATACTTGCCACACAGTTCGGCACATACGCTGCAAAGCTGATAGCCGACGAGAAATACGGCAGGGCTGTTGCGATGATAGATTCAAAGGTGGGCGCAAACCTGCTCAAGGACGTTGCAGGCAAGACAAAGTTCGTGCCGCAGGACGACCAGATGGTAATGTCAGCAAGAGCGCTGGGAATATCCTTCGGTGACTGAACGTAAGCAGTGATAAACAATAAAAGAGGTATCTGCGTTATGCTTTGCAGATACCTCTGTTGTTTGTTTATTTCGGCTTATCTTTCCATTTTCCAGATTTGTGCGCTGTATGGGGGCAGCTCGCTGCCGCCGCCGAAGTCGTGCTTTGTGCCTGAGATCAGCTCGTCTGCCATGCCGCAGCCTGCGTCAAAGTGCGCAGTAAAGGGCTGGTCGTCGGCGTTTATGGCTATCATATAGCGCTCGTCTTCAAACTTACGCTGTATAATGCACTGCTTGTTTGTTAGTACAGGAACGCTTATATCGCCGTAGCACAGTGCCTTGCTCTCACGGTGTATCTTGGCGAGCTTTGCTATATACTCGCTCAGCTCATTCTCTATCGGCTCATCGAAGGAAACTCTGAGTGCGGGGTCGCCGTCCTTCTTATCAGCCTCAGCGCCCCACTCGCTGCCGTAGTAGATGCAGGGAATACCCGGCATACCGAAGAGTATCGCATAGATAAGCGGCAGGTGCTTTTTGTTTGAAAGTATGGTAGCTACTCTTGAAACATCGTGGTTATCAACGAAGCTAAGCAAATGCATACCCCTGTACTGGCACCAGTTTTCGGGGCCGAACTGGTTTTTGAGCGAGTGACATATCTCAAACATATTCATCGAATTGAAGCTCGAATATAGCCCCTTATAGCACTGGTAGTTAGTTGCTGAATGGAGCATCTCGTTATTGACAAACTGCGAATAGTCGCCGTGCAGAAGCTCGCCTATGAGCACGAAATCCTGCTTTAAGCTGTCGGTATAGCCTCTGAGCCTCTTTAAGAAGTCTTTACTCAGGCAGTATGCAACGTCAAGGCGCAGACCGTCGATATCAAACTCATCGACCCAGCCCTTGATAGCCGAGAAGATATGCTCGACAACCTCGTTGTTCCAGAGGTTGAGCTTTACCAGGTCAAAGTGACCCTCCCAGCCCTCGTACCAGAGCCCGTCGTTATAGTTGGAGTTGCCGCCGAAGTTTATCTGGAACCAATCCTTATAGCGGGAGTTCTCACGGTTCTGAAGCACGTCCTGAAAAGCCCAGAAGCCCCTACCCACATGGTTGAATACGCCGTCAAGCACTACCTTGATGCCCCTCTCATGGAGAGCGTCGCAGACCTTTTTGAAGTCTTCATTTGTGCCTAAGCGGCAGTCTATCTTTGTATAGTCTCTTGTATTATAGCCGTGGGTGTCAGACTCGAACACGGGTGAGAAGTACACCGCATCGCAGCCCATATCCTTTATATGGTCAGCCCAGTCGAGAACCTTTAATATCCTATGCTCCTGCACGCCGTCATTCTCAAATGGCGCACCGCAAAAGCCTAAGGGGTAGATCTGATAAAACACGCTTTCATATGCCCACATAGTTTTAAAACCTCCGTTTAACTGTAATTTTTCAGCCGAATATATTTATATAATCTCATCCGACTATATAATTATACCAAAATCTGAGATTTATTTCAAGGCAAATAATCAATTATTTTTTTGCAACATTTTTATGCACTATGCACAATACTTGACTTTTGGGCTATATTATGTTATGATAATAATTAACAAAGAAAGGAGCATATCTCTATGAACCAAAAGCCTATACTCGTGCTTTTCACGGGCGGGACGATAGCAAGCGTATCAAAGGGCGGCATCATCTCCCCCGACAAGGGCAGAGGCGAATATCTTATTGACTTATACAAAAAGACCTCGGGCGACAGCGCCACGGTGTTTGAAACTGCGAGACCAATCTGAAAACCTTGCAAAGAAAATGGCGCAGATAAGCCGATTATACGCACATATCTTATAACGATTGCGAGGTTCGATGATATGATGATCGATGCACTTTACAACTACCGCCAGGGCGATATTCACTCCGCTGAGTTCTCC